>NZ_JBFADU010000012.1:0-174120 GCF_040641575.1 Streptomyces sp. NPDC020807 | reverse complement strand
AGGTCGTCCCACATGAACCAGAAGCGGTCCTGACCGGGGGTACCGAAGAGGTACAGGATCAGGTCCTGGTCCAGCGTGATGCGGCCGAAGTCCATCGCCACCGTGGTGGTGGTCTTGCCGCCGGTGTGGGTCAGGTCGTCGATGCCCGCGGAAGCGGAGGTCATGACGGCCTCGGTACGCAGCGGGTTGATCTCCGAGACGGCGCCGACGAACGTGGTCTTGCCCACGCCGAAGCCACCCGCCACGACGATCTTCGCGCTGGTGGTCGACCGGCTGGGAGCGCCGGCGCCGCCGTCAGAGCTTGCGAAGTCCACTGAGCACCCTTTCGAGCAGTGTCACGTCCGGCGTGCCGCCGGTCTCTCCGTTGCCCGGCTGGTGGATGGCCACCATGCCGGCCTCTGCCAGGTCGGCGACGAGGATCCGCGCGACGCCGAGCGGCATCGACAGCAGGGCCGAGACCTCGGCCACCGACTTGACCTCGCGGCACAGGTGGCAGATCCGCTGGTGCTCGGGCAGCAGCGTGGCGAGGTGCGCGGGGTCGGCCGTGGTGCTGACCAGGGCCTCGATGGCGAGCTGGTAGCGCGGCCGGGTCCGGCCGCCGGTCATCGCGTAGGGACGAACCAGCGGCTGGTCGCCCTCATGTCCGTACTCGTCGACTGAGGCGCCGTACGGATCGTGAGAGGCGGGGGGCGGGGTCATGAATCCTCCGGGCGTGACAGCGAACTTCCGCCGTCGGATGGGGCCGGTGGGGGGCCGGTTGGGGCGGCCGGACGATGAACGGGCCAGGGCGGTACGGAGGGGCGTACCGCCCTGTCGGGCAGGTGCGGTGAGCCGGCACCGGGTCACGGGTCGGCTCGGGCCTGGCCTAGTGGAGCAGGCTGCCCTGGAGCTCCGCGCGGAGGTCCGGGGTGAGGACGCTGCCGGCCCGGTCGACCAGCAGCGCCATCTCGTAGCCCACGAGGCCGATGTCGCACTCGGGGTGGGCGAGTACGGCCAACGAGGACCCGTCGGAGACCGACATGAGGAAGAGGAAGCCGCGCTCCATCTCCACCACGGTCTGGGCGACGGGGCCGCCCTCGAAGATCCGGGACGCCCCCGCGGTCAGCGAGGTCAGTCCGGACGCGACCGCGGCGAGCTGGTCCGCGCGGTCGCGGGGGAATCCTTCGGACATGGCCAGCAGGAGTCCGTCGGCGGAGACCACCACCGTGTGCGACACCCCGGGGGTGTTGTCCACGAAGTTGGTGATCAACCAGTTCAGATTCTGCGCCGCCTGGCTCATCGCGTTCAACTAGCGCTCCTGCTGGTGGTTCGGACCGAGGTGGTGGTTCCCCGTGGTCGAGTTGCCGGCCTGTCGGCCCTGCTGGATGCCGCGGCGCAGGTTGGTGAGCCGGCCGCGTACGTCGTCGGGTGCACGCGAGACCTGGGGGCCGGCGCTGTGCGCCTGCTCCGTGGCGGTCCCGGGTACGAGGTTGGCCTTCGGCACGCGCCGGGGGAGGCCGGAGGTGGTGACGCCGCCGGCCGCGGGCTTGCGCACCCGCTCGGCCTGACGCACCAGCTCGTCGTTGGGCGAGGTCCGCCAGGTGGCGGCGCCACCCTGGGGCGCCTGGCTCTGGGGAGCCTGCTGGGCCTGCTGGGCCTGCGGCGCCTGGGGAGCCACGGGGGCCTGCTGCTGCGCCTGCGGCGCCTGCGGACGGCCCGGCTCCTGGCCCTGCGGGAACCAGTTGGTCTCCAGGGTGTCGTACAGCGGGGTACGGCCGTCGCCCGCGCCACCGGCCGGCGGCAGCGCCTCCGGACGACGGGGCTGCTGGAGCTGCGGCTGACGCGGCTGCTGGGCCGGGCCCGCCTGCTCGTTCGCCGGACGCGGGGCGCCGAAGTCCTCGCCGCCGGTCCGCTGGCGCGGGGGCTGCGGGGCCTGCTGCTGAGCCTGCTGGGCCTGCGGCACGTACGGCTGACGGCCGAACTGCTGCTGCTGACCGCCCTGGTAGCCCTGCGCCTGCGGAGCCTGCTGCTGCGCACCGAAGTCGGGGCGCGGGAACTGGCCGGTGGAGCCGGGACCCTGCTGCGCACCGAAGTCGGGGCGCGGGAACTGGCCCGTGGAGCCGGGACCCTGCGGGGCGCCGAAGTCGGGACGCGGGAACTGGCCCGTGGAACCCGGGCCCTGCGGAGCGCCGAAGTCGGGACGCGGGAACTGCGACGTCGTCGCCGGGTCCTGCGCACCGCCCGCGTACGCCTGCGGCTGCGGGGCCTGGGGAGCCTGCGGGGCCTGCTGCGGGGCACCGAAGTCCGGACGCGGGAACTGGCCCGTGGAACCGGGGCCCTGCGGGGCCGCCGGAGCCGCGTACCGGCCCGCCGCCTCCGGGTCCTCGTGGCCGCGCGGGGCGTCCAGCGGGGACATCTCCTGCTGCGGGCGGCGCACCGGCTGCTGCGCCGGCTCGCTGCCCCAGCTCACGGTCTGCGGGCGCTGCGGCTGCGGAGTACCGCCCGGCAGCTCCGCGCGCGGGAAGTCGGCGGCGGGCTGCTGACCGGCCTGTGCCGTCGGGGCGGGCTGACGCGCGCCGGGCACGGCCGGACGGCCGGCCTGGGCGCCCTGCCCGTTCGGCTGACCGGGCTGGCCCTGCTGGCCCTGGTTGCCCCACACGTCCGTACGGGACGGGATGGCGCTCGCCGCGCCGCCGATGAGGCCACCGGCACCGGGGCCGGGACGCAGCGGGTCCTGCTGCGGAGCCGGGGCCATGGGGGCCTGCGGCGCCGGCGGGACCTGCGGCAGCTGGCCGGTCTGGTCGAGCTGCGCGTGCTGAGGCTGGGGCTGCTGCGGACGGTTCGGCTGCGGGCCGCCGGCGAGCGGGGCGCCGTCACGGGCGGGCAGCGCGGCACGCGGACCGCCCGTACCCACCTGGGCGCGCCCGGCACCGGCACCGGCACCGAGACGGCCGGCCGCCGAGGACGGGGCACCGCCCGGACGCTGACCGCCCGGACCGCCGGGGCCACCGGCGCCCGGACCGGCGGGAAGCCGGCCACCGGGGGCGGAGGCACCGGGGGGCATCGCGCCCTGGCCGCCCGCGCCCGGCTTGGGCATGGGCTTCTTGTTCCCCTGGGCCACGTCGACCGGGAGCATGACGAGCGCGGTGGTGCCGCCCGAGTCCGAGGGACGCAGCTGGATCCGGATGCCGTGTCGCAGGGACAGGCGGCCGACCACGAACAGACCCATGCGGCGCGAGACCGACACGTCCACGGTGGGCGGCGAGGCGAGCCGCTCGTTGATCGCGGCGAGGTCCTCGGGGGAGAGGCCGATGCCGGTGTCGTGAATCTCGACGAGCACGCGGCCGTCGGGCAGCGCGTGACCGGTGACCCGGACCTTCGTCTGCGGGGAGGAGAACGAGGTGGCGTTCTCGAGCAGCTCGGCGAGGAGGTGCACGAGGTCGTTGACGACGCGGCCGGCGACCTCGGTCGCCGGGACCGCGGCCAGCTCGATCCGCTCGTACTGCTCCACCTCGGAGGCGGCGGCGCGGAGGACGTCGACCAGCGGCACCGGACGCGTCCAGCGACGGCCCGGCTCCTCACCGGCGAGGACGAGGAGGTTCTCGCCGTTCCGGCGCATACGGGTCGCGAGGTGGTCGAGCTTGAACAGCGAGGAGAGCTGGTCGGGGTCGGCCTCGCGGGACTCCAGCTCGGAGATGAGCGAGAGCTGACGCTGGATGAGGCCCTGCGAACGGCGCGAGAGGTTGGTGAACATCGCGTTGACGTTGCCCCGGAGGAGGGCCTGCTCGGAGGCGAGACGCACGGCCTCGCGGTGCACGTCGTCGAAGGCCGCGGCCACCTGGCCGATCTCGTCCCGGGAGTGCACACCGACGGACTCGACGGTGGTGTCGACGTCCTGCGGGTCCGACTCGGAGAGCTGCTTGACGAGCTCGGGCAGCCGGTCCTGGGCGACCTTGGTCGCGGTGTCCTGGAGGCGGCGCAGCGACCGGATCATGGACCGGGCCACGACGAAGGCGCCGATGAGCGAGACGCCGAGGACGAGGAGGATCAGCGCACCGTTGATGATGGCGTCGCGCTGCGCCTCCTGGCGCAGCTCACGGGCCATGCCCTCCATGTCGCCGAGCAGGTCGCGCTCGATGGCGTTCATGGCGTTGATCTTGACGCCGTACTCGTCGGTGAAGTTGAGGTGACCGCGCTCGGAGCCGTTCTGCTTGATGCCCCCCTCCGAACTCAGCACGCGCTCGGCGTACTTGTCGGCGGCGGCGATCGACGGGTTGGCGCCCGCGTTCAGCGACTCGGTGCGGTTGGCGGCGTCCTCACCGGTCGACTCGTAGGTCGTCCGGAAGGCCTTGAGCTCGACGTTCTCACTGGTGAGGGCGGCCTCACCGTAGAGGCGGTCACCGAGGTCGAGGTGGCCCTTGGTCTTGTCGTTCGGGGGGAGCGCCGAGGCGATGATCGCCTGCTGGATGGAGGCGTACTCCTTGGCGGACGAGAAGGCGGCGAGCGCCCGGGTCCGCTTGATCATCTCGGGGTTGCTGGTCGCCTGCGCCATGTCCTGGGAGAGGCTGAGCAGCGAGCGGATGAGACGGCTGTAGGCCTCGACCGTCACCGAGTGGGCGACGCCGTCCTCGTAGGCGGTACGGCGGATCACGCTCAGGTTGGTGACCTGGGAGGCGATCTGGTTGACGTTGTTGCGCAGGTTGCGCAGCGCCTCGTTGCCGTCGGCCGCCGGGATGGCGTTGGTGGCGTCGAGGAAGGCCTTGTACTCGCGGTCCGTGCGCTTGCGCGGGTTGGACACCTGGTAGTCGCTGACGGGCCGGTCGTTGGCGAGGGGACCCGCGGAGAGGTCGCGCTCGGCCTGGAGGGCCTGGGCGAGGTCGGTCGCCTCACGGGTCAGCTTGGTCAGCAGCTGCATGTGGTCGAGCTGCTCGATGTCCTGCAGCGAGTCGTTGATGCGGATGCCGCCCAGGGCGGTGGCCGCGACCACGGGCAGGGTCAGCAGCGCGACGAGGCGCGTGGAGATGCGCCAGTTGCGCAGGGCTATTCGCGAGCCGACCGCGTCCTCGGGCTTCGGCGCGACCGTCACGGACTCGGCGGTCTCGGCGGTCTCGGCCTTCCTGGCGCCTCCGCGCCGGCCGTCACCCGCCTCCGCGGCCGGTGCCTGACGGGGGCCCTGACCCTGGCGGGGGGCGTGCGAGGCCGAGGGACCGCGGTCGGTCCCGGCGCGCGGTTCCTGCTCCGCCGGAGCATCGGCTCGGCCCTGACGGGCCTGGGGAGACCCCGAGCCATCCCTCTTGAAACGTCCCTGCACTAGCGTCGCAACCTCTGGACCAGGCGTCCTTCCGGGTGAACGGAGAGGACGGTGTCGGCGTCATGGGGTCGCGTGGTGCGCCCCAGGGTGGTCGTCGGTGACCGGCGCAGATCCCCCTTCCCCGCCACTCGGCCGGCGCTGCGTTGCGCCCCCTGCGCGCCGGCTTGAAACCTGCGGCGGTGCGTGGAATTCCAGCACAGTGGGGGATCTCCAACAAGGGCCCCGCGTGGCGCCGGAAAGGGAATGACAACCCGTGCCCGGCGCGTCACCCGATGTAGAAGATGATCACGGATCATTCGGACTTTTCCGTCCCAATGGGTGCCCGTGCCCGTGTGTCCCAGTCGCCATGATCAGGAGCGGAATCGCTCGTTCAGTGGGGTAATGTCCGTTTCCGCGTCAGGTGACGACAGTCCGTAATGTCCGAAAAATAGGGCACTTGGTGAGCAAACTCACACGCGGATCGATGCCTGAGCCATGCATTCGAAGGGAATTGCATGTTTAGCCTGACGCTTTACACGATGCTCGCGCGCCCGCAGGGGCGCCCCTCCCGGGACAGGGTCCGAAGAAGCCATGAACGCCACGAAGACCGCGCAGCCCCTCACCACGGCCAACCCGCGCCGCGCCACCCTCGCCCACCTCGAGGACGCCGCCCAGCTCGGCCGCGGTGCCCAGCCCGAGTACGCGGTCCAGCTCCCCGGCAACACGGCCAACCCCCGCCGCACCGTCCTCATGGTCGCCCCGGCCCCGTACGAGCCCCAGCCCTACGCCTCCGCCACCCGCTAGGGGCGTCCCGGCGCCGCTCCGTACCACCGGCGCCGCTCGGCACCACCGCACGGATACTGCCCGTCGGCCGCCCCCGCGCCGCGTTAGCCTGGAGCGTCAGACTCCAGCCAGTACCAAGTGAGGGGCGACAGCACTCGTGCGCATCGCCAGATTCTCCATCGACGGCAATGTGGCCTTCGGCGCGGTCGAGGGCGAGGGATCCGTCGAGTCCGGCGGCCTCGTCCTCGACATCATCAAGGGCATCCCGTACACCGACTTCGAGCTCAGCGGCACCAAGGTCCCGCTGAGCAAGGTGCGACTCCTGCCGCCCGTGCTCCCCAACAAGGTCGTGGCCATCGGCCGCAACTACGCCGAGCACGCCGCCGAACTCGGCAACGAGGTCCCCGACGTCCCCGTCGCCTTCTTCAAGCCCACCACCTCGGTGATCGGCTCCGGCGACGCCATCGAGTACCCCTCCTTCTCCAACGAGCTGCACCACGAGGCCGAACTGGCCGTGGTCATCGGCCGCATGTGCCGCGAGGTGCCCCGCGAGCGCGTGAAGGACGTCATCTTCGGCTACACCTGCGCCAACGACGTCACCGCCCGCGACGCGCAGCAGCGCGAGAAGCAGTGGGCCCGCGCCAAGGGCTTCGACACCTCGTGCCCCCTCGGCCCCTGGGTGGAGACCGACCTCGACCCGAGCGACCTGGCCATCCAGGCGACGGTCAACGGCGAACAGCGCCAGCTGGGTCGTACGAGCGACATGATCCGCTCCATCGAGGACCTGGTCGTCCACATCACCGAGGCCATGACGCTGCTCCCGGGCGACGTCATCCTCACCGGCACCCCCGCCGGGGTCGGCCCCCTCACCGTCGGCGACGAGGTCGCCGTCACCATCGAAGGCATCGGCACTCTCACCAACAAGGTGATCAAGCGTGGCTAACGCGAACTCCCCCAAGCTCTCGAATTCGCTCAAGCAGGGGGCACCCCCTCGCGTCCGTTTCTGTCCCTCGCCGACCGGCAACCCCCACGTGGGCCTGGTCCGCACCGCCCTCTTCAACTGGGCGTTCGCCCGGCACAACCAGGGCACCATGGTCTTCCGCATCGAGGACACCGACGCGGCCCGCGACTCCGAGGAGTCGTACAACCAGCTGCTCGACTCCCTCAAGTGGCTCGGCCTCGACTGGGACGAGGGCCCGGAGGTCGGCGGCCCGCACGCGCCGTACCGCCAGTCGCAGCGGATGGACATCTACAAGGACGTCGCCGACAAGCTGATCGCCGGCGGCCACGCGTACTCCTGCTACTGCACCACCGAGGAGCTCGACGAGCGCCGCGAGGCGGCCCGCGCCGCCGGCCGCCCCTCCGGCTACGACGGCCACTGCCGCGACCTCACCGAGGAGCGGAAGGCGGCGTACGAGGCCGAGGGCCGCGCCCACATCGTCCGCTTCCGGATGCCCGACGAGCCGATCACCTTCACCGACCTCGTCCGCGGCGAGCTCACCTTCACCCCGGAGAACGTGCCGGACTACGGCATCCTCCGTGCGAACGGTGCCCCGCTGTACACGCTGGTCAACCCGGTCGACGACGCCCTCATGGAGATCACCCACGTCCTTCGCGGCGAGGACCTGCTCTCCTCCACCCCCCGCCAGATCGCCCTCTACAAGGCGCTGATCGAGCTGGGCGTCGCCAAGGAGATCCCGGCCTTCGGCCACCTGCCGTACGTCATGGGCGAGGGCAACAAGAAGCTCTCCAAGCGCGACCCGCAGGCCTCCCTCAACCTCTACCGGGAGCGCGGCTTCCTCCCCGAGGGCCTGCTGAACTACCTCTCGCTCCTCGGCTGGTCCTTCTCGGCCGACCAGGACATCTTCACCATCCCCGAGATGGTGGCGAAGTTCGACATCGCCGACGTCAACGCCAACCCGGCGCGCTTCGACCTCAAGAAGGCCGAGTCGATCAACGCCGACCACATCCGGATGCTCGACGTGAAGGCCTTCGCCGAGGCCTGCGAGCCGTGGCTGAAGGCCCCGCACGCCAACTGGGCGCCCGAGGACTTCGACCGCGCCGCCTGGGAGGCCATCGCGCCGCACGCCCAGACCCGCCTGACCGTCCTCTCGGACATCACGGCCAACGTCGACTTCCTCTTCCTCTCCGAGCCGGTCTTCGACCAGGCCTCGTGGGACAAGGCGATGAAGGGCGAGCCCGCCGCGCTCCTCACCACGGCCCGCGAGAAGCTCGTGGACGCCGACTGGAGCGACCCGGAGTCCCTCAAGAACGCGGTCCTGGTCGCCGGCGAGGCCCACGGCCTCAAGCTCGGCAAGGCCCAGGCCCCGGTCCGCGTCGCCGTCACGGGCCGCACGGTCGGCCTGCCGCTCTTCGAGTCGCTGGAGATCCTGGGCAAGGAGAAGACCCTCGCCCGCATCGACGCGGCCCTGGAAAAGCTCGCCGCCTGACTCCTTCCGCGCGGTACGGTCGGTCCATGGCCATCCGCGCGGTGCTCTGGGACGTCGACGACACGATCTTCGACTACGCCCGCGCCGACCGCGTCGGCATGAGCGCACACCTCACGGCCGAGGGCCTGGTGGACGGATTCGCCTCCGTCGACCAGGCCCTCCGTCGTTGGCGGGAGCTCACCGACCTCCACTGGCGCCGCTTCGAGCGCGAGGGCGGCGACTTCCAGGACCAGCGCCGCGAGCGCGTCAGGGACTTCCTCGGCAGCCCCGGGCTCACCACCGCCGAGGCCGACGACTGGTTCGGCCGGTACGTCGCCCACTACGAGGCCGCCTGGGAGCTCTTCCCCGACGCGCTGCCCGTCCTCGACCTCCTGGCCCGTGACTACCGTCACGCCGTCCTGTCGAACTCCAGCATCCACGCCCAGGAACCCAAGCTCCGCGCCCTCGGCGTGCGCGACCGCTTCGAGGCCGTCGTCTGCGCCGCCGAGCTGGGCGTCGCCAAACCCGCCCCCGAGGCCTTCCGGGCCGCCTGTACGGCCCTGGGGCTGCCCCCCGAGCAGGTGGCGTACGTCGGGGACCAGCCCGACATCGACGCGCGCGGCGCGACGGAGGCCGGACTCCTGGGCGTCTGGCTGGACCGCGCCGGCACCGGCGGACGGCCCGAGCTGCGCCGCATCACGGACCTCCACCAGCTCCCCGGAGTGCTGCGGGGGGATACCCGTTTTGGAGCACCGTCCACCTTCGGGTAATGTTCTTTCTGCGCCGAGGGGAACAAGCCGAAAGGCAAGAACCCGCAAAGCGCAAGCGGAGCAAGATCCCCTGGTGGGGATGGCGCCCCGGTGGCCTATGGTGTAATTGGCAGCACGACTGATTCTGGTTCAGTTAGTCTTGGTTCGAGTCCAGGTAGGCCAGCTCGCAGAGCTCATCTGCAAACCTAGTGGATGGCATCCACGAAGCCCCCGTTGTGTAGCGGCCTAGCACGCCGCCCTCTCAAGGCGGTAGCGCCGGTTCGAATCCGGTCGGGGGTACAGATCCTTCCCGCGGGATCACCTGGGTCGCACCCGGTGAACTCGATGCAGGATCGCTAGGGCCCCCGTTGTGTAGCGGCCTAGCACGCCGCCCTCTCAAGGCGGTAGCGCCGGTTCGAATCCGGTCGGGGGTACGACGCTGGTCTAACCACGTATTGGTCTATGGTGTAATTGGCAGCACGACTGATTCTGGTTCAGTTAGTCTTGGTTCGAGTCCAGGTAGACCAGCTCGGATCCGCGGCGGTAACGCTCGTGAGATCCAAAGCCCCCGTTGTGTAGCGGCCTAGCACGCCGCCCTCTCAAGGCGGTAGCGCCGGTTCGAATCCGGTCGGGGGTACTCGATGAAGAAGCCCTTCCCTTCGGGGGAGGGCTTCTTCGCTGTTCCGTACGGACGACGCAGCGGCGACGCGGGCGGCACGCGCGGCCGGCGGCGGGTACAACTCCGGCCCACCGCTGCGGCGTTGAAGCGGTGGGCCGGGGAACGTACAGGTGAACAGGGAGAGGTCAGCCGTTGCGGCGGAGCGCCTCGGAGAGGCGGGCGGCGGCGTCGATGACCGCCTGGGCGTGCATGCGGCCCGGGTGGCGCGTCAGGCGCTCGATCGGTCCGGAGACCGACACGGCGGCCACCACGCGGTTCGACGGGCCGCGCACGGGCGCGGAGACGGACGCGACGCCGGGCTCCCGCTCGCCGATCGACTGGGCCCAGCCGCGGCGTCGCACGCCCGAGAGGGCCGTCGCCGTGAAGCGGGCGCCCTGGAGGCCCCGGTGGAGCCGCTCGGGCTCCTCCCAGGCCATCAGGATCTGCGCCGAGGAGCCGGCCTTCATGGTCAGCGTCGAGCCGACCGGCACCGTGTCGCGCAGGCCCGAGAGCCGCTCGGCCGCCGCCACGCAGATGCGCATGTCGCCCTGCCGGCGGTAGAGCTGGGCACTCTCGCCGGTGACGTCGCGCAGATGCGTCAGAACCGGGCCCGCGGTCGCGAGCAGGCGGTCCTCGCCGGCCGCGGCGGCGAGCTCCGAGAGGCGCGGTCCGAGGATGAACCGGCCCTGCATGTCACGCGCCACCATCCGGTGGTGTTCCAGTGCCACGGCGAGACGATGAGCCGTGGGTCGTGCGAGTCCCGTCGCCGCGACCAGTCCTGCGAGGGTGGCCGGACCGGACTCCAGGGCGCTCAGGACAAGGGCTGCCTTGTCGAGAACGCCTACGCCGCTAGAGTTGTCCATGCAACGATATTCGCGTCTCACTCTGTGAAACGCAAGTTCAATTTTCCGAGGAACCCGTCACTCTGGTGAGGCGGCCGCACAACGGCCCGCGAAACGGGTCTCTAGTTGCGCCGACGCAGACGTCGGCCGGAGGGAAAGCGATGGGTAGGACACTCGCGGAGAAGGTCTGGGACGACCATGTCGTCCGGCGCGCCGAGGGCGAGCCCGACCTCCTCTTCATCGATCTGCACCTGCTGCACGAGGTCACCAGCCCGCAGGCCTTCGACGGCCTCCGGCAGAACGGCCGGCAGGTACGGCGGCTCGACCTCACCATCGCCACCGAGGACCACAACACCCCGACCCTCGACATCGACAAGCCCATCGCGGACCCGGTCTCCCGCGCACAGCTGGAGACCCTGCGGAAGAACTGCGCCGAGTTCGGCGTCCGTCTCCACCCGCTGGGCGACGTCGAGCAGGGTGTCGTCCACGTCGTGGGACCGCAGCTGGGCCTGACCCAGCCGGGCACCACGGTCGTCTGCGGCGACTCGCACACCTCGACGCACGGCGCCTTCGGCGCGCTGGCGTTCGGCATCGGCACCAGCCAGGTCGAGCACGTGCTCGCCACCCAGACGCTGCCGCTGGCCCGCCCGAAGACCATGGCCATCACGGTCGACGGCGAACTGCCGGAGGACGTCACCGCCAAGGACCTGATCCTGGCGATCATCGCCAAGATCGGCACCGGCGGCGGCCAGGGCTACATCCTGGAGTACCGGGGCCCCGCCATCGAGAAGCTCTCGATGGAGGCCCGGATGACCATCTGCAACATGTCGATCGAGGCCGGCGCCCGCGCGGGCATGATCGCCCCCGACGAGACCACCTTCGCCTACCTGAAGGGCCGCGCCCACGCGCCCGAGGGCGAGGACTGGGACGCCGCCGTCGCGTACTGGAAGACGCTGAAGTCCGACGAGGACGCCGTCTTCGACGCCGAGGTCGTCATCGACGGTCCCTCGCTGGCCCCGTTCGTCACCTGGGGCACCAACCCCGGCCAGGGCGCGCCGCTTTCGGCGAACGTCCCCGACCCGGCTTCGTACGAAGACGCTTCGGAGCGCCTCGCCGCCGAAAAGGCCCTGGAGTACATGGGGTTGACCGCCGGCCAGCCGCTGCGCGACATCAGGGTCGACACCGTCTTCGTGGGCTCCTGCACCAACGGCCGCATCGAGGACCTGCGGAACGCCGCCGACCTCCTCAAGGGCCGCCAGGTTGCCGACGGCGTCCGCATGCTGGTCGTCCCCGGCTCGGTCCGCGTCGCCCTGCAGGCCGTCGAAGAGGGCCTGGACAAGGTCTTCAAGGAGGCCGGCGCCGAATGGCGGCACGCGGGCTGCTCGATGTGCCTCGGCATGAACCCCGACCAACTGGCCCCCGGCGAGCGCTCCGCGTCCACCTCGAACCGCAACTTCGAGGGTCGGCAGGGCAAGGGCGGCCGCACGCACCTGGTCTCCCCCCAGGTCGCCGCCGCCACCGCCGTCCTGGGCCACCTGGCCTCCCCGGCCGATCTGTCCGACGTCGCCACCACCGCGGGGGTCTGAGGAACCATGGAAGCTTTCACCACGCACACCGGCCGGGCCGTCCCGCTGCGCCGCAGCAACGTCGACACCGACCAGATCATCCCGGCGCACTGGCTGAAGAAGGTCACCCGCGACGGCTTCGAGGACGGCCTCTTCGAGGCCTGGCGCAAGGACTCCGAGTTCGTCCTCAACCGCCCCGAGCGGCAGGGCGCCACGGTCCTGGTCGCCGGCCCCGACTTCGGCACCGGCTCCTCCCGTGAGCACGCCGTCTGGGCGCTCCAGAACTACGGCTTCCAGGCCGTCATCTCCTCGCGCTTCGCCGACATCTTCCGCGGCAACTCGCTGAAGAACGGCCTGCTGACGGTCGTCCTGCCGCAGGAGACGGTGGACGCGCTCTGGGAGCTGACCGAGGCCGACCCGGCCGCCGAGATCACCGTCGACCTGGAGGCCCGCAAGGTCCTCGCGGCCGGGATCGACGCGGACTTCGAGCTCGACGAGAACGCCCGCTGGCGCCTCCTGAACGGCCTCGACGACATCAGCCTCACCCTTCAGAACGAAGCGGACATCGCGGCTTACGAGGCGGCGAGGCCGTCCTTCAAGCCCCGTACAATTACGGTCTGAGCAGCGCTTTTCCAAGACTGCGCCCCCCACCTCCCGGTGGGGGGCGCAGTCGCTTGTTGGGACCCTGTCGGGCGACAACTCGCCCTAGATGGCACAATCGGTGCATGGAACGCGACAGCCAACTCGAGCTCTACGAGGCAGTCGCCGCCCGATTGAAGGAAGCGCACACAAGAGTGCGCTCACTGCAAGTCCCGGAGGGCGTAAGGATGGCGCTGTCCCGGAAGCTGCTGGTCGTGACGGCCGCGGCGAAGCACGATCTCAAGGACGCGGCCACGCGTCTGGACCGGTTGATGAAGGACCTCGACGAGGGCCGATTCCCAGAGGACGACTGACACCAGGAACTCCGCAACGGCTCTTCTGCGTTGCGGCACTAGGGTGATTAGACCGTTTCGTGTTTGATTTGCGGTATATACATGCCTAACGTGCGAAAAAGCTTGAACACTTTCGTTCTGGCAATGTCTCCGAAGGGGAAGACGTGAACAAGGCGCAGCTCGTAGAAGCGATTGCCGACAAGATGGGCGGTCGTCAGCAGGCCGCCGAAGCCGTCGACCACGTCCTGGACGCCATCGTGCGTGCCGTGGTCGCGGGCGACCGAGTCTCGGTGACGGGCTTCGGCTCGTTCGAGAAGGTCGACCGTCCGGCCCGCTACGCCCGCAACCCGCAGACGGGTGAGCGCGTCCGGGTCAAGAAGACCTCCGTTCCGCGTTTCCGCGCGGGTCAGGGCTTCAAGGACCTGGTCAGCGGCTCGAAGAAGCTCCCCAAGGGCGGCGAGGTCTCCGTCAAGAAGGCCCCCAAGGGCAGCCTGACCGGCGGCGCCTCCGCGACCGTCAAGAAGGCCGCGGCCAAGAAGGCCACCACCGCCAAGAAGGCCGCCGCGAAGAAGGCGACCCCGGCGAAGAAGGTCACGGCCGCCGCCGCCAAGAAGGCGACCCCGGCCAAGAAGACCACCACGGCCGCGGCGAAGAAGACCACCGCCGCCGCGAAGAAGGCCACGACGGCGGCCAAGAAGACCACGACCGCCGCCGCGAAGAAGACCACCACGGCCGCGGCCAAGAAGGCCGTCAAGACCACGGCCAAGAAGACCGCGCCGGCCGCGAAGAAGGCCACGGCGACCAAGGCGCCCGCCAAGAAGACGACGGCGCGCAAGACGACCGCCAAGAAGACCGCCGCCAAGAAGTAGTCGCGAGCGGTACGACCAGCCCCCGCCGGGCCGGGCTCCTCACCGAGGAGCCCGGCCCGCGGCCGTCGTACGGGGCCGGTGGCCGGCTCAGAAGGTCTGGAGCGTCACCAGGGTGATCCGCAGGCCGGCGCCCGACGTGCCCGGTTCCGCCTCGATCCGTACCCGCTGGCCGGGACGGAGCAGCCGCAGGCCGCCCGCGTCGAAGGCATCCGCCCCGAACTCCACCGGGGTGCCGTCGTCGAGCAGCACACTTCCGCTGCGGGTCTCGGAGTCGTACGTGAACGCGGTCGCCTGCATGGACCGCAGCCTATCCGGCCGCCGGAGGCCACCGGGCGGCCGTCCGCGGACCGAGCCCGAGCGCCCGAGCCGCCGCCAGATCGTCCCCGGTGTCCACGTCCCTGCGCACGGAATCCACCCCGGTCAGCCGCATTTCCACGGCACCCGACGACAAATGCCGAAGCCTCGACGGGCCCCCGAATGCCGGTTCCAATTCCACCCCCGGACCGGCCGAGAGGAATGTCGTACCTATTTCGGCGGCATCCGCGAGAAATGCCCGGGGAAATCCCGCCGCCCGCTCCAGGACCCGGGCGAGCTCCGCCGCCCGCAGCGCCGGAAGGTCCGCGTTGAGCGCCGCCACCCGCGCCCGCGGCCGTACGCCCCGCACGGCGCCGACCCCGTGCGCGAGCGCCGCGTTGAGCCCCGCCGCCGGGGCGTCCGGAACGATCCGCGCCCCCAGCGACGCCAGCGCCCGGCCCGCCACCGGGTCGTCCGTGACGACCACCACATCCCGTACCCGCGCGCAGTTCAGGACCGCGGCCACCGTGTCCTCGGCGAACGCCAGGGCGAGCCGGGGCCGCAGCCCGGCGCCCGCCGCCGCGGCCAGTCGGCTCTTCGCCAGGGCAAGGGGCTTCAGGGGCACGACCAGGGACCAGCCGTCGTCCGCATCGCTCTTCATCGCCGACCATTCTGTCCCGCCCACGCGGTCCTCCCCAGGCCCCGGGGCGTACCGTGTCCTCGACAGCCCAGGAGCATGGGGCGAGACTTGACCCCCTGCCAGCCAGTCCCGGAGAAAGGTGTCCGAGTGCCCCGCCGCAGAATCGGCTTCTGGTACCGCCTCGCGGCGGTCATCGCCAAACCCCCCCTGGTGGTTCTGTTCAAGCGGGACTGGCGCGGCATGGAGCACATTCCGGCCGACGGCGGATTCATCACCGCGGTCAACCACAACTCCTACCTGGACCCGCTGTCCTACGCGCACTACCAGTACAACACCGGCCGCGTCCCGCGCCTGCTCGCCAAGGCGGGCCTCTTCAAGAGCCCCTTCGTCGGCATGATGCTGCGCAACACCGGCCAGATCCCCGTCTACCGCGAGACCACCAACGCGCTCGACGCCTTCCGCGCCGCCGTCCAGGCCATCGAGGACGGCGAGTGCGTCGCCTTCTACCCCGAGGGCACCCTGACCCGGGACCCCGACATGTGGCCCATGGCCGGCAAGACCGGCGCCGCCCGCGTCGCGCTCCTCACCAAGGCCCCCGTCATCCCGGTGGCCCAGTGGGGCGCCAACCTCGCGATGCCGCCGTACGCCAAGGAGAACAAGCTCAGCCTGTTCCCCCGCAAGACGCTGACCGTCATGGCCGGCCCGCCCGTCGACCTCTCCCGCTTCGAGGGCCTGGAACCGACCCCCGAGGTGCTCCGCGAGGTCACCGAGACCATCATGGCCGCCATCACCGCGCTCCTGGAGGAGATCCGCGGCGAGAAGGCGCCCGACGAGCCGTACGACCACCGCAGGGCCCGCCTCGAACAGCGGCGCAAGGCCTCCGAGGGAGGCACCGCAGCATGACCAAGGCAGCCGTCTTCGGCAACGGATCCTGGGGCACCGCCTTCGCCATGGTGCTCGCCGACGCGGGCTGCGAGGTGAGCCTCTGGGGCCGCCGCGCGGAGCTCGCGAAGGAGATCAACGCGACCCGCACCAACCCCGACTACCTCCCGGGCGTCGAACTCCCGGCGGCGATCACGGCCACCTCGGACCCCGCGGAGGCCGCGGCCGACGCCGACTTCACCGTCCTCGTCGTCCCCTCCCAGACCCTGCGCGGCAACCTCGCCGCCTGGAAGCCGCTGCTCGCCCCCGACACCGTCCTCGTCTCCCTCATGAAGGGCGTCGAACTCGGCACCGCCGAGCGGATGAGCGAGGTCGTCATGGAGGTCGCGGACGTCCCCGCCGAGCGCGTGGCCGTCCTCACCGGCCCCAACCTGGCCCTGGAGATCGCCGCCCGGCAGCCCGCCGCCGCCGTCGTCGCCTGCGTCGACGAGTCGGTCGCCCAGCGGGTCCAGGCCGCCTGCATCACCCCGTACTTCCGCCCGTACACGCACACCGACGTCGTCGGCTGCGAGCTCGGCGGCGCGGTCAAGAACGTCATCGGCCTCGCCGTCGGCATCGCCAACGGCATGGGCCTCGGCGACAACTCCAAGGCCACGCTCATCACCCGCGGCCTCGCCGAGACCACCCGCCTCGGCCTCGCCATGGGCGCCGACCCGCTCACCTTCTCCGGCCTCGCCGGCCTCGGCGACCTCGTCGCCACCTGCTCCTCGCCGCTCTCCCGGAACAACACCTTCGGCACCAACCTGGGCCGCGGGATGACCCTGGAGGAGACCATCGCGGCCACGAAGCAGACCGCCGAGGGCGTCAAGTCCTGCGAGTCCGTGCTCGATCTGGCCCGCCGCCACGGCGTCGACATGCCGATCACCGAGACGGTGGTCTCCATCGTCCACGAGGGCAAGCCGCCGGTCGTCGCGCTCCGGGAACTGATGTCCCGCAGCGCCAAGTCCGAACGCCGCTGACCACGCCCGTACGGTCCTGAGGACCGCCCCGCTGAGCCGTACGCGCGCGGCCCCAGCGGGGCGCTCAGGAGTTCGGGAGCCGCAAGGTACGCTCAACGCGATATGAGCGAGAACACCCAGAGCCCCCGCAAGCCGCGCGTCGCCGTCGTCTTCGGCGGTCGCAGCTCCGAGCACGCCATCTCCGTCGTCACGGCCGGCGCCGTCCTGAGCGCCATCGACCGGGACAAGTACGACGTGCTGCCCATCGGCATCACGACGGACGGGCGCTGGGCGCTCACCGCCGACGCCCCCGAGCGCATGGCCATCGCCGACCGCGCCCTGCCGAACGTCGCCGACCTGGCCGAGTCGGACGAGGGCGGCGTCGTCCTCTCCGTCGACCCCGCCAACCGCGAGGTCGTCCTCAGCGAGCCCGGCTCCGTGCCGAAGGCCCTCGGCGAGGTCGACGTCGTCTTCCCGATGCTCCACGGCCCGTACGGCGAGGACGGCACCCTCCAGGGCCTCCTGGAGCTCTCCGGCGTCCCCTACGTCGGCGCGGGCGTCCTCGCCTCCGCCGTCGGCCAGGACAAGGAGTACATGAAGCGCGTCTTCGTCTCCTTCGGCCTGCCCGTCGGCCCGTACGAGGTCATCCGGCCGCGCGAGTGGGAGCAGAACCCCGCCGCCGCCCGCAAGAAGATCGTCGAGTTCGCCGCCGACCACGGCTGGCCGCTCTTCGTGAAGCCGGCCCGCGGCGGCTCCTCCATGGGCATCACCAAGGTCGACGACCTCTCCGGCCTCGACGAGGCCATCGAGGAGGCCCGTCGTCACGACCCGAAGATCCTCGTCGAGTCGCTGCTGCGCGGCCGCGAGATCGAGGTCGGCGTCCTGGAGTTCGAGGACGGCCCGCGCGCCAGCCTCCCGGCCGAGATCCCGCCGGTCACGAACCACGACTTCTACGACTTCGAGGCCAAGTACATCGACTCGGCCTCCGGCATCGTGCCCGCGCCGATCGGCGACGAGGCCACCGCCGAGGTCCAGCGCCTCGCCGTCGAGGCCTTCGAGGCCGTCTCCTGCGAGGGCCTCGTCCGCGCCGACTTCTTCCTCACGGAGGACGGCGGGTTCGTCATCAACGAGATCAACACGATGCCGGGCTTCACGCCCATCTCGATGTACCCGCGGATGTGGGAGGCGAGCGGCGTCGGCTACTCCGAGCTCGTCGACCGGCTCATCCAGGCCGCGCTGAACCGCTCCACCGGCCTGCGCTAGAGCGGAACCGCCCCCGGGCCGCCCCCGCGCCTGTCAGAGGCTCGGGGGCACCGCCTTCTTCACCGGCGCGGCCAGATCCGCGAGGGGCGTGGCGTCGTGGGCGTACCGCTCGTCGAGCGTCACCTCGACGTACGTCTTCCGGTACGTCGAGGTGAAACGCGGTCCGCCGCCCTCCGTGCGCTCCAGCATCCAGTTGACGCCGTTCGCCTCCACGGCCTGCGCCTTCGGATCGCTCATCTTTTCGGGCCGGGGGACCCCGCAGCGCAGTACGATCGCACCGTCACCCCACCCGGCGGTCAGCTCGGAACCGGGCTCCGGATCGCCGCGTTCCAGCCCCGCCACGGTGTCGGGCAGCTCCTCGTCCAGTGCCTGGCAGAGGGCGGCCTCCGCCGCCGGGGGACGGGGAACCGCGACGGTCGCCCCGGCGTCCGACGAGGAGCAGCCGGTGACGGTCAGCAGCAGCACGGCCGCCGCGGCGGCGGGCAGGCCGAAAGGCCGGTGGGAAGACATCACCGGCCAAGGGTAGACGGGGGCTACAGATGAACGACCGGGCAGGTGAGGGTGCGCGTGATGCCGTCCACTTGCTGGACCTTGGCGACCACCATGCGGCCCAGCTCGTCGACGGTGTCCGCCTGAGCGCGCACGATCACGTCGTACGGTCCGGTCACGTCCTCGGCCTGGAGCACCCCCGGGATCTTGGAGATGGTCTCGGCGACGATCGACGCCTTGCCCACCTCGGTCTGGATGAGGATGTACGCCTGTACCACGGAACCTCCAGGGCGACCACGAGGATCTTGTGGGAGAAAGAGACGCCACGGTACCGCGTCGCCGCGGGCCGCGGGGAGACCCGCGTGTCCCGGGGCACTCGCGTGGTGGCGCACGCACGACAGAAGTTGACGGTCTACTTGACGGTACCCAGCACGGTGACGGCCCGCGACCCGCGGCGCGCGCAGACGCGCCCCCGCACGCCGGCCGGCACGAAGACACGAGGTGAGACGCGGTGAAGGGCACAGTCGGAGAGCTCGGCGAGTTCGGGCTCATCAGGGAGCTCACGTCCCGGCTCACCTCCACCCCGGCGGTACGGATCGGACCCGGCGACGACGCCGCGGTCGTCTCCGCCCCCGACCGGCGCGTGGTGGCCAGCACGGACGTCCTCCTCGAAGGACGTCACTTCCGCCGCGACTGGTCGACGGCGTACGACGTCGGCCGCAAGGCCGCCGCGCAGAACCTCGCCGACATCGCCGCCATGGGCGCGGTCCCCACCGCGCTCCTCCTCGGCCTCGTCGTCCCCGCCGAACTCCCCGTCACCTGGCCCACCGAACTCATGGACGGCCTGCGCGACGAATGTCAGGTCGCGGGCGCGGCGGTGGTCGGCGGCGACGTCGTCCGCGGCGACACCATCACCATCGCCATCACCGCCCTCGGCGACCTCCGCAACCACGACCCGGTCACCCGGGGCGGCGCCCAGCCCGGCGACGTCGTCGCCTACACCGGCTGGCTCGGCTGGTCCGCCGCCGGGTACGCGGTCCTCTCCCGGGGCTTCCGCTCGCCGCGCGCCTTCGTCGAGGCCCACCGCAGGCCCGAACCGCCGTACCACGCGGGCCCCGCCGCCGCCGGACTCGGCGCCACCGCCATGTGCGACGTCAGCGACGGCCTCATCGCCGACCTCGGCCACATCGCCGAGGCCAGCAAGGTCCGCATCGACCTGCGCTCCGGCCTCATCGACATCCCCACGCAGATGAACGACATCGGCCAGGCCGTCGGCGTCGACCCCATGCAGTGGGTGCTCACCGGGGGAGAGGACCACGCCATCGTGGCCACCTTCCCGCCGGACGTGAAGCTCCCCGCCCGCTGGAAGGTCATCGGCGAGGTCGTCCACCCCTCCGCGCTCCCGCAGGTCACCGTCGACGGCGCGCCCTGGCACAGCGTGGGCGGCTGGGACCACTTCGGGGAGACCGAGTGAGTCCCGCGCCGCCCCTGGTGCTGACCGTCGCCGGATCCGACTCCGGCGGCGGCGCGGGCATCCAGGCCGACCTGAAGACGATGCTCGCCCTCGGCGTCCACGGCATGAGCGTGGTCACCGCCGTCACCGCGCAGAACTCCCGGGGCGTCCAGGGCGCGTGGGAGCTGCCGGAGGAGGCCGTGCGGGCCCAGTACCGGGCCGTCGTCGACGACATCGGCGTCCAGGCCGTGAAGACGGGCATGCTCTCCTCCGCCCGGCTCGTCGAGACCGTCGCCGAACTCCTCGCCGGCACGGACGCGCCGGTCGTCGTCGACCCCGTCGGCGTCTCCAAGCACGGCGACTCCCTGCTCGCCGCCTCGGCCCTCGACTCCGTGCGGACGAGGCTGCTGCCGACCGCGACCGTCGCCACGCCCAACCTCGACGAGGTGGCGCAGCTCACGGACGTCCACGTCGTGTACGAGGCCGACATGCGGGTCGCGGCCGAGGCGATCCTCTCGTACGGGCCGCGATGGGCCCTCATCAAGGGCGGGCACCTGCCCACGGGGCCGGACGAGGCCGTCGACCTGCTCACCGACGGCACCGAGGAGCACTGGCTCCGCGCCCCCCGGTACGACAACCGGCACACGCACGGCACGGGATGCACGCTCGCCTCGGCGATCGCCGCCGGGCTCGCGCGGGGGCTGGCCGTGCCGGAGGCCGTGCGGCAGGCGAAGGAGTACGTGACGGGGGCCGTCGCCGCGGGCTTCCCGCTCGGCGCGGGCATCGGCCCCGTGGACCACGGCTGGCGCCACAGGACCTGAGCGGTCGCGCGCCCGAACGCACGAGGGCCCGTACGCGTAGTCGCGTACGGGCCCTCAGTGACCGACCCCGGGCAAGGCAAAAGGCCGGTTCACCTAGGTGAACCGGCCTTTCAAGGCAACCGCAGGGGCTGCGCTACGACAGAACTCGCGTCGCAATTAGCGCGAGACCTTGCCGGCCTTGATGCACGAGGTGCAGACGTTGAGCCGCTTCGGCGTCCGACCGACCACGGCACGCACGCGCTGGATGTTCGGGTTCCAGCGACGGGGCGTACGGCGGTGCGAGTGCGAAATGTTGTTGCCGAAGCCCGGCCCCTTGCCGCAGACGTCGCAGTTGGCAGCCACGGGTCACTCCAAAGACTTCAGAATTACAGTGAAATCCGGCGCACCGGAATCAGGAGTCTGAAGTGGCTTGCCGGGGAACGGCCCGGTGTGAACCGGGCAACCGAAGCAGCATACAACGCCTGCTTCGGTGGAACGAAACTACCACGGTCTCCGACAAGATCGCCCCGGACCCAGGTCACGAGCAGGACACTCCCGGTCTACTCTGCGGGGAGCTCACCGCCGAAGGAGGCCCCTGTTGTCGCGAGCCCTTCAGCCCGACGAGGAGCTCGTCGAGCTCGACGCCGAGGCGCTGCGGACCTGGTCCGCGCGGGCGGTCGACGCCCTCGGCCGGGAGCGCGAGGAGATCGACGCGATCAACGTCTACCCGGTCGCGGACGGGGACACGGGCACCAACCTGTACCTGACGGCCGAGGCCGCGCGGGACGCCGTCGAGGCCGTCTTCGCCGCCTCCGCGCCCGACGCCGCCGAGACCGTAAGGGCCATGGCGCACGGCGCCCTGCTCGGCGCCCGGGGCAACTCCGGGACCATCCTCGCCCAGCTTCTGCGGGGCATGGCCGGCGTCCTCGCCGAGGGGGGTGACGGTCATCACCTCGCCCGCGCCCTCGCGGCGGCCGCCGCGTCCGCCCGGGAGGCCGTCGCCCACCCCGTCGAGGGCACGATCCTCACCGTCGCGACCGCCGCCGCGCGGGCCTGCGCGGGGGGAGGCCGCCTCGTGGACGCGGCGAGAAACGCCCACGACGGGGCCAGGGAGGCCCTGGTGGCCACCCCCGTCCAACTGGACGTCCTCGCCCGCGCCGGGGTCGTGGACGCCGGAGGACGCGGCCTGGTGGCGGTCCTGCGCGCGCTCCTGGAGACCGTGACGGGCGAGGAGCCCGCCGGCCCGGGGGAGCTGCCCCACGGCGTCTCCGCCGCCGGGGACCCGACCCCCGTGGACTGCGCGACCGCCGGCGGACCCGCGTACGAGGTGATCTACCTCCTGGAGGCCGAGGACGCAGCCGTGGACCTGCTCAGGTCCCGGCTCGACGCCCTGGGGGAGTCCCTCGTCGTCGTCGGCGGCGACGGACTGTGGAACGTCCACGTCCACACCGACGACGCGGGCGGCGCCGTCGAGGCCGGCATCGAGGCGGGACGCCCGCACCGGATCCGCGTCACCCACTTCGCGAGCACCGCCCCCGCCGCGCCCGGCGCCCCCGCCGCGCCGGACGCGGCCGCGGACGAGCGCGGCGAACGCGTCCAGCGCGCCGTCGTCGCCGTCGTGCCCGGCGAGGGCCTCGCCGGACTCTGCGCCGAGGCCGGCGCGACCACCGTCCAGAACCGCCCCGGCGAACCGCCCGCCGGGGACGAACTCCTCGACGCGATCCGCCGGGCGTACGCGCACGAGGTCGTCCTCCTGCCCAACGACACCGAGCTGCGCCAGTCGGCCGCCGCCGCGGCCGAACAGGCCAGGGCGGAGGGCATCCGCGTCGCCCTCATCCCCACCCGCGCCGCCGTCCAGGGCATCGCCGCCCTCGCCGTCCACGAACCCGACCGCCGCTTCGACGAGGACGTCGTCGCCATGACGGCCGCTGCGGGAGCCACCCGCTACGCCGAACTCGCCGTCGCCGAACGGCAGTCCTTCACCTCCGCCGGCGTCTGCCAGGCCGGCGACGTCCTCGGCCTCATCGAGGGCGACGTCGCCGTCATCGGCCAGGACCTCACCGACACCGCCCGCACCGTCCTCGACCGGATGCTCTCGGCGGGCGGCGAACTCGTCACGCTGATCGTCGCCGACGACACCCCGCCCGGCCTCGCCACCGCCCTCGAAAGCCACGTCCGGCGCGGCTACCTGGCCGTCGACACCACCACGTACCACGCCGGAGAAGGGGCGCCACCGCTGCTCATCGGTGTGGAGTGAGGCGCGACTGTCAGTCGCGTGGTGTGCAATGGAACGCGTGCCCGCGCTCGACGAACCACTCAAGAAGTCCCTCGGCCCCGCCACCGCCAAGGTCATGGCCGAGGCACTCGACCTGCACACGGTCGGCGACCTGCTCCACCACTACCCCCGCCGGTACGCCGAGCGCGGGGAACTGACCACGCTCTCCGACCTGCCGCTCGACGAGCACGTCACCGTGGTCGCCCAGGTCGCCGACGCCCGTGTGCTCACCTTCAACGGCTCCAAGGGGCGCGGCCAGCGCCTCGAGGTGACCATCACGGACGGCAGCGGCAGAGTCCAGCTCGTCTTCTTCGGCAAGGGCGTGCACAAGCCCCACAAGGACCTGCTGCCCGGCACCCGCGCGATGTTCGCCGGCAAGGTCTCGCTCTTCAACCGCCGCCTCCAGCTCGCCCACCCCTCGTACGAGCTCCTCCGCGGCGACGGCGAGGAGTCGGCCGACAGCGTCGCCGGCTGGGCCGGTGCCCTCATCCCGATCTACCCGGCCACCACCAAACTGGAGTCCTGGAAGATCGCCAAGGCCGTCGACGCCGTCCTGCCGAGCGCGGCCGACGCCGTCGACCCCCTCCCGCCCGCCCTCCGCGAGGGCCGCGGCCTCGCCGAGCTCCCCGACGCCCTGCGGATGATCCACCGCCCCCGCACCAAGGCCGACGTCGCGGACGCCCGCGACCGCCTCAAGTGGGACGAGGCCTTCGTCCTCCAGGTCGCCCTCGCCCGCCGCCGGCACGCCGACACCCAACTCCCCGCCGTGCCCCGCCGCCCCGCCCCCGACGGCATCCTCGACGCCTTCGACGCGAAGCTCCCCTTCACCCTCACCGAGGGCCAGACCAAGGTCTCCCGCGAGATCTTCGACGACCTCGCCACCGACCACCCCATGCACCGCCTCCTCCAGGGAGAGGTCGGCAGCGGGAAGACGATGGTGGCGCTGCGGGCCATGCTCGCCGTCGTCGACTCCGGCGGACAGGCCGCGATGCTCGCGCCCACCGAGGTCCTCGCGCAGCAGCACCACCGGTCGGTCACCGAGATGATGGGCGAGCTCGCCGAGGGGGGGATGCTCGGCGGCGCCGAGCGGGCCACCAAGGTCGTCCTGCTCACCGGGTCCATGGGGACCGCCGCCCGGCGGCAGGCGCTCCTCGACCTCGTCACCGGCGAGGCCGGACTCGTCATCGGCACGCACGCGCTCATCGAGGACAAGGTCCAGTTCCACGACCTCGGACTCGTCGTCGTCGACGAACAGCACCGCTTCGGCGTCGAGCAGCGCGACGCCCTCCGGGGGAAGGGCAAGCAGCCCCCGCACCTGCTCGTCATGACCGCCACCCCCATCCCGCGCACCGTCGCCATGACCGTCTTCGGCGACCTGGAGACCTCCGTCCTCGACCAGCTCCCCGCCGGGCGCTCGCCGATCGCCACCCACGTCGTGCCCGCCGCCGACAAGCCGCACTTCCTCGCGCGGGCCTGGGAGCGGGTCCGCGAGGAGGTGGAGAACGGGCACCAGGCGTACGTGGTCTGCCCGCGCATCGGCGACGAGGAGGACCAGAGGAAGAAGGCGAAGGCGTCCGCCGAGGACGAGGCCGAGAAGCGGCCGCCGCTCGCCGTCCTGGAGGTCGCCGAGAAGCTCCGCACGGGCCCGCTCGCCGGGCTGCGGATCGCCGTCCTGCACGGCCGGATGCACCCCGACGACAAGGACGACGTCATGCGCCGCTTCGCCGCCGGCGACCTCGACGTCCTCGTCGCCACCACCGTCATCGAGGTCGGCGTCAACGTCCCCAACGCCACGGCCGTGGTGATCATGGACGCCGACCGCTTCGGCGTCTCCCAGCTCCACCAGCTGCGCGGACGCGTCGGCCGAGGCTCCGCCGCCGGCCTCTGCCTCCTCGTCTCCGAGATGCCCGAGGCCAGCCCCGCCCGCCAGCGGCTGAACGCCGTCGCCGGCACCCTCGACGGCTTCGAGCTCTCCCGCATCGACCTCGAACAGCGCCGCGAGGGCGACGTCCTCGGCCAGGCCCAGTCCGGCGTCCGCTCCTCCCTGCGGGTCCTCACCGTCATCGACGACGAGGAGGTCATCGCCGCCGCCCGCGAGGAGGCCACCGCCCTCGTCCTCGACGACCCCGACCTGACCGCCCACCCGGGGCTGCGCACCGCGCTGGAGGCGCTGCTCTCCAAGGACCGGGAGGAGTTCCTGGAGAAGGGCTGAGAAGGGCTGAGGTCCCCGGCGCGGCCATATCCTGGGACGTACGCATTGGACGACGGACGAGGACACCGATGACCCGCGTGATCGCCGGTACCGCCGGCGGACGGCGCCTGGCCGTGCCCCCCGGCAACGGCACCCGCCCCACATCCGACCGGGCGCGGGAAGGCCTCTTCTCCACCTGGGAGGCGTTCCACGGCCTCGACGGGGCCCGGGTCGCCGACCTGTACGCGGGCTCCGGCGCCGTCGGACTCGAAGCGCTCTCGCGCGGCGCGGCCCACGCCCTGCTCGTCGAGGCCGAGCCCCGCGCGGCGAGGACGATCCGCGACAACATGAACAGCCTCGGCCTGCCCGGCGCCGAGCTCAGGTCCGGCAGGGCGGAGCAGATCGTGACGGGGCCGGCCCCGGCCGACCCGTACGACCTGGTCTTCCTCGACCCGCCCTACGCGGTCTCGGACGACGAACTCCGCGAGATCCTCCTCACACTGCGCGCCGGGGGCTGGCTGAGCGAGGATGCCCTCGTCACCGTGGAGCGCGGCACCCGAGGCGGCGCGTTCGGCTGGCCGGAGGGATTCGAGCCACTGCGGTCCCGTCGCTACGGCGAGGGAACGTTTTGGTACGGTCGCGCCGCCTCTACGTGCGAAGACGCACGATGACCGGACCGGAGAGCGAGGGACCAAAGTTGCGCCGTGCCGTCTGTCCCGGGTCGTTCGACCCCATCACCAACGGACATCTCGACATCATCGCCCGCGCCTCCAAGCTGTACGACGTCGTACACGTCGCGGTGATGATCAACCAGTCCAAGCAGGGACTGTTCACCGTGGACGAGCGGATCGAGCTGATCCGCGAGGTCACCGCCGACTTCGGCAACGTCGAGGTGGAGTCCTTCCACGGACTGCTCGTCGACTTCTGCAAGCAGCGGGACATCCCGGCCATCGTCAAGGGCCTGCGCGCGGTCAGCGACTTCGACTACGAGTTGCAGATGGCGCAGATGAACAACGGCCTCTCGGGGGTGGAGACCCTCTTCGTCCCCACCAACCCGACGTACAGCTTCCTCTCCTCCTCCCTGGTCAAGGAGGTGGCGGCCTGGGGCGGCGACGTCTCGCACCTGGTCCCGCCGAGCGTCCTGCCGCGGCTCACCGAGCGCCTCGGGCGCAAGTGACGCGCGGCCACCGTCGCTGACGCTCCGTCACCTGGTGTCGGACGGGCTCCGACTGCCCTTACAGTCGTCCCGTCCGTCTCCATCCAGCTGTAGAGAGTGGCGAGCACCCGGTGGACGTGCAGAAGAAGCTCGACGAGATCGTCGCGACCGTGCAGAACGCCCGTTCCATGCCGATGTCGGCGTCCTGTGTGGTCAACCGGGCCGAGCTGCTCGCCCTGCTCGACGAGGTGCGGCAGGCCCTGCCCGGCTCCCTCGCCCAGGCCCAGGAGCTGATCGGCGGCCGCGAGCAGCTGGTCGAGCAGGCCCGCCAGGAGGCCGAGCGGATCATCGAGGCCGCCCACGCCGAGCGCGGCTCGATCGTCTCCGACACCCAGGTGGCCCGGCAGTCCCAGGACGAGGCCGACCGGATCCTCGCCGAGGCCCGCCGCGAGGCCGAGGAGGTCCGGGCCGAGGCCGACGACTACGTCGACTCCAAGCTCGCCAACTTCGAGGTCGTCCTCAACAAGACCATCGGCTCCGTCGACCGGGGCCGCGAGAAGCTCCTCGGCCGAGGTCCCGGCCTCGACCAGGACGGGTACGCGGACGAGGACGCCCCCGAGTACAGCGCGGACCCGCAGACGCTGATCAGCCGGGCCGACGAGTACGTCGACGCCAAGCTGGGCGCCTTCGAGGCCGTCCTCAGCAAGACCCTGGAGGCCGTCGGGCGCGGCCGGCAGAAGCTGCACGGCCGGATCGCCACCGACGCCCTCGGCGAGCACATGGCCGCCCAGGACGGCCTCGCCGGCACGGTCCACACCAGCGACGCCGACTACCTCGCCGGCCTCGCGGAGCTCGCCGACCCGGAGCCGGTCCAGATTCCCGCCCAGAGCCCGGCGCAGACGCCCGCCCCGGTCGCCGCCCAGCAGGACCCGTACGGGTACCCGCAGCAGCCGCAGCAGGACCCCGGGTACGGCTACCAGCAGCAGCCGGACCCGTACGGGTACCAGCAGCAGCCCGACCCGTACGCGTACCAGGGCCAGTACGGCTACGAGCAGCAGCAGCCGCAGTACGCCCCGCAGGTCCCCCAGATCCCGCAGCACCAGCCGGCCTCGCTCGACGAGACGAGCTTCTTCGACACGAGCATGATCGATCTCGAGCAGTTGCGCCGGTACGAGCAGGGGCAGTAAAGGGGCCGGGGTCCCGGATTGGGCCCTGGGCGAAGCGTCCAGTATCCTGGCTCTTCGGTCGCGCGTATTCCGCGATCTCTGCTGCCCATCGTCTGGCAGCCCCCCTCACGATTCGTTCGATCCGAAAGCAGGAAGAGCCCTGAGCACGCGCCTCGACCACCGCAACCCCCTCGTGTTCGACACGCACGAGCTGGGGCGGCGTCCTGGTGCCCTCCAGCGGATCTCGCGTTCGGTCGAGGCGCCCGGCGGTTCCGCCGCTCTCGGCGTCGAAGGGGTCATCGGAGTGCCCGAGGGCACTCCGGTGGACATCGATCTCCGTCTTGAGTCGGTCATGGAAGGGGTGCTTGTCACAGGCACCGCCCGTGCATCGGCCGAGGGGGAGTGCGTAAGGTGTCTGGAGCCCGTCGAGCTCGAGCTCGACGTGGACTTCCAGGAGATGTTCTCGTACCCCGACTCCGACGACCGGGGCCGCTCCAAGGCGGCCGCGGACGACGAAGCCGAGGACGACGAGGACATGATCCCCCTCGAGGACGGCATGTTCGACCTCGAACCCTTGCTGCGTGATGCGGTGGTGCTCGCACTGCCGATGCAGCCGGTGTGCCGGGAAGACTGTGCGGGTCTGTGCTCCGAATGTGGAGCCAACCTGAACGAGGACCCGGACCACCACCATGACGCCGTCGACATCCGTTGGGCGGCATTGCAGGGACTCGCCGGTTCGCTGGGAACCGATGAGAAGGACAACATGAGCGGCAAAGCCTCTGACGGGGACGTCCGAAGCGCCGCCGAGAAGCAGGAGAAGTAGCCGTGGCTGTTCCGAAGCGGAAGATGTCGCGCAGCAACACGCGCCACCGCCGGTCGCAGTGGAAGGCTGCGGTCCCCACCCTGGTTTCGTGTGAGCGTTGCCAGGAGCCGAAGCTGCAGCACATCGCGTGCCCGAGCTGCGGCACCTACAACAAGCGCCAGGTCCTCTCGGTCTGAGTGGCTGGTGAGAGGCACGATGTCTGAGAACATCAGCGCAGCCTCGTCCCACACGCTTCTGGAAGGGCGGCTCGGGTATCAGCTCGAGTCCGCCCTTCTGGTGCGTGCGCTGACCCACCGTTCGTACGCGTACGAGAACGGCGGTCTGCCCACCAACGAGCGTCTGGAGTTCCTCGGGGACTCCGTGCTCGGCCTGGTGGTCACGGACACGCTGTACCGCACCCACCCCGACCTGCCGGAAGGCCAGCTGGCCAAGCTGCGGGCCGCGGTGGTCAACTCGCGTGCGCTGGCGGAGGTCGGCCGCGGCCTCGAACTCGGCTCCTTCATCCGGCTCGGCCGGGGCGAAGAGGGCACGGGCGGCCGGGACAAGGCCTCCATCCTCGCCGACACCCTCGAAGCGGTGATCGGCGCGGTCTATCTCGACCAGGGCCTCGAAGCGGCCGGCGAGCTGGTGCACCGGCTCTTCGACCCGCTGATCGAGAAGTCCTCGAACCTCGGTGCCGGACTGGACTGGAAGACCAGCCTCCAGGAGCTCACCGCGGCCGAGGGCCTGGGTGTGCCGGAGTACCTCGTCTCCGAAGAGGGCCCGGACCACGAGAAGGTCTTCACTGCTGCCGCCCGCGTCGGTGGTGTCTCGTACGGCACCGGCACCGGCCGCAGCAAGAAGGAAGCGGAACAGCAGGCCGCCGAGTCGGCGTGGCGCGCGATCCGCGCGGCCGCCGACGAGCGCGCGGCGGCGGTCAAGGCCGCTGCCGAGGCCGGCACGACGGGCCGGGGCGCCGAGTCCGCCCCGTCGACGGAGGACCGGACGTCGGCCTGACGGCCGTCACCGCCCCGAGGCGTCGCTTCCCGAGAACCCCGTCCCCGGACGGGGTTCTCGTCTTTCCCGGCGGCTTCTCCCGGTGCCGCCCCGCGCCGGTAGGCTGGCCGGACCATCCCCGTACCCCCTCCGGAGGAGTGCCGTGCCCGAGTTGCCCGAGGTCGAGGTCGTACGGCGTGGACTCGAGCGCTGGGTCGCCGGGCGGACCGTGGCCGAGGTCGAGGTGCTGCACCCCCGGGCCGTTCGCCGTCATCCGGCGGGCGGCGCGGACTTCGCGGCCCGGCTGAAGGGGCGGCGGTTCGGGGTGCCGATGCGGCGGGGCAAGTACCTCTGGGTGCCGCTCGCGGAGACCGGCACCGCCGTGCTCGGACACCTCGGGATGAGCGGGCAGCTGCTCGTCCGGCCGCAGGACGCCCCGGACGAGAAGCACCTGCGGATCCGCGTCCGCTTCGACGATTCCGACTCCGCCGGTACGGAGCTCCGCTTCGTCGACCAGCGCACCTTCGGCGGCCTTTCGCTCCACGACCGGACTCCGGACGGTCTGCCGGACGTCATCGCGCACATCGCGCGCGACCCGCTGGACCCCGAGTTCGACGAGGACGCCTTCCACCGCGCGCTGCGGCAGCGGCGTACGACGGTCAAGCGGGCGCTCCTCGACCAGTCGCTGATCAGCGGCGTCGGGAACATCTACGCGGACGAGGCCCTCTGGCGCTCCCGGCTGCACTACGAGCGCCCCACCGCCACCCTCACCCGGCCGCGCTCGGCCGAGCTCCTCGGGCACGCCAGGGACGTCATGAACGAGGCGCTCGCGGTCGGCGGCACGACCTTCGACAGCCTGTACGTGAACGTGAACGGCGAGTCGGGCTACTTCGACCGCTCCCTCGACGCCTACGGGCGCGAGGACGAGCCGTGTCACCGGTGCGGTACGCCGATGCGGCGGCGCCCCTGGATGAACCGGTCCAGCTACTTCTGCCCGCGGTGCCAGCGCCCGCCGCGGGCCACCGCCTGAGCGGGAGGGGCCGGGCCTTCCGCCTTCGCGGTCAGGAACCGACGGGGGCCGCGCGCTCGGCGTCGTACCTCTCGCGGGCCGCCTCGACCTGCTCCATGCGGCCCTCCACCAGCCCGATCAGGCCGACGAGCCGCTCCGCGATCTCGCGGCCGAGCGGGGTGAGCCGGTAGTCGACCCGCGGCGGGTTGGTGGGCTGCGCCTCGCGGTGGACGAGCCCGTCGCGCTCCAGCGCCTGGAGGGTCTGCGACAGCATCTTCTCGCTGACGCCGTCGACCCGGCGCCGCAGCTCGTTGAAGCGGAACGTCCCGTCGTACAGGGCGCCGAGGGTCAGGCTGCCCCAGCGGCCCGTCACGTGCCCGAGCGTGCCGCGCGAGGGGCAGGCCCGCGCGAACACGTCGTAGGCGGAGTCGTCGTCAGTCATGTGCTCCACCGTACGCGCGCGCAGCGCTTACGAAAAGTTAGCGTGGGCGCGGGGGCTCAGCGACCGAAGTTCTGGGTCCACCACGGGCCGCCGTCGCCGAACTCCACGCCGACGCCGAGGGTCGTGAACTCGCAGTTCAGGATGTTGGCGCGGTGCCCGTCGCTGTTCATCCAGGAGGTCATCACGGCCGCCGCGTCCACCTGCCCGCGCGCGATGTTCTCGCCGGCCAGGTTGGCTATGCCCGCCTTCTCGGCACGGATCCACGGCGTGGCGCCGTCGGGGTCCGTGTGGTCGAAGAAGTTCCGCGCCTCCATGTCCGCGCTGAACGCCCCCGCCAGCTGCGCGAGCCGCGCGTCCGCGCTGACCGGGGAGCAGCCCACCTTGGCGCGCTCGACGTTCACCAGGCGCAGGACCTCCGCCTCGGCGGCGTCGGCGCGGTCGGCCGTGGACCCGGCGGCGGCCGTCTGGGCCGGGGTCTCGGGGGTCGGCTCGGCCGTCGGGGCGGGCGGCTCCGTCGAGGGCGTGACCGAGACCTCCGGGGTCACGGGCTTCGCGGGTGCCGTCTCCGACGGGGTCGGCCGGGGGGCGGCCTCCGCGCTCTGCTTCGCCGACGCCTCGGCGCTCGGCGTCGCACCGGCCCCGGCGCTCGGTTCGCCGCTGGGCTTCGCGCTCGGCTTCGCGGAGGGCGAGGCGGTCCTCGCGCCGCCCGATCCCGTCCCCGCGCCGGTCCCGGCCGTACCGCCGGTCCCGCCCGACTCGCCGGCCGGGGTCCGGGTGGACCCGCCCTGCGTGGTCAGCTCGGGGGCCTGGCGGGCGGACGCCGGGCGTTCGGCCGTGGCGGTGGAGCCGACGGTGAAGGTGTCCCCGCCGGGCAGCAGACCCGAGGCGACGGCCGCGGCTCCCACGGCGACGGCGGCGGTGGCGCCGAGGAGACCGGTCCGCACGGGGGTCACCCGCCGCTTGCGGCGGTCACCCCGGTGCCGACGGCCCGAACCGGCCGCGTAGTCTTCTGCGGCGGGGGCGGCGCCGGAGCGACGGTGGCGTCCCATCTGCCTGCCTTCCTCTGCGGATCTCCGCCGGTCGTCGGCGACCTTTGCGGCGGTATTTGCTGATCTTTGCTACCTGCACACATCGGTGCGGCAGTCGAAGGACGCACACCCGAACGGGTGAGGCGCATTCCGTCGGGACTGTACGCGATGAGCGGCCGGGGTGACGTGCTCATGGGGCAAGTCACCGGCTAGCGTGCGGGCATGAGTGACGACGTACGGATGACCGCCTGGGTACGCGGGCGAGTGCAGGGAGTAGGCTTCCGCTGGTTCACCAGGGCAAACGCACTGGAGATCGGCGGCATGGTCGGCTTCGCCCTGAACCTCGACGACGGCCGCGTGCAGGTGGTGGCCGAGGGGCCGAGTGAGAATTGCCACCGTCTTCTCGACTGGCTGAGGACCGGCGACACGCCCGGGCGCGTGGACGGCGTGACGGAGATATGGGGCACACCGCGCGGCGGCTACGAAGGCTTCGCCATCCGCTGACCACTCCGCCGCCGACGCCCCTCCGGTCACCCGGAGAGGCGCCGGGCCCACCCGCCGTGACGGGGCCTTCCTACGAGGAACCCGCTGGTGGTTGCCAAGTTGTGCGCGCCGTGGAAGGCTGCCCGGTAAGGATGATCGCCACGCCCTGAGGGGCCGGGTCGAGAGGGCCGCAGCGTGTCGCGCGGCCACCGTCTCCCCGGACGCCCCCGTGAACGGGGCGTGATCGTGTTGACCGTCAAACTTTTTGGTGAGACTCTGGAAGCCCCGCGCACCTTAGCTGTTTGGCAGTAGAGAACCGGCACGATGTACTGCCGAGCACCGCGGGTGCGAATCCCTCACGACCCACACCGCAATCGGTCGGTCACTCAGTGTGGAGGACCATCCATCATGGCAAAGGCGCTTCTCGGTTACGTCGGCGGCTCCGACCCGCGACTCCTCGCCGAGATGCGACGGCTTCAGCAGCGCGTCCAGGACCTGGAATCCGAGCTGGTACGGATCCAGTCCGAGAACGACACGCTCGCGGCTGCCGCCGCTCAGCACCAGGGAGAGTCGCTGCTCGACAGCATCGACCTCGACGTACCCCAGGCGGAGCCCGCGCTCACCTGACACCAACCCAGCCCCCCGGGGCCAGGTGAGCTGGACAGCCGGACCGCTGTACAGCTGGATATGCAAGGGGCGCCTCGGCGTCCCTTCTGTCTTTCCACCCCCTCCTCACCCGAGGATCTTCCCTACACCTTCGCGAGTGAAACGCGCGTGCCCCGGTAAAGTCCCCGGGGTGCACCTCAAGGCCCTGACCCTCCGTGGTTTCAAATCGTTCGCTTCGGCCACCACCCTGCGGTTCGAACCCGGAATCACCTGCGTCGTGGGTCCCAACGGCTCCGGCAAGTCCAACGTCGTCGACGCGCTCTCCTGGGTCATGGGCGAGCAGGGTGCCAAGTCGCTGCGCGGCGGCAAGATGGAGGACGTCATCTTCGCCGGCACGACCGGGCGCCCGCCGCTCGGCCGGGCCGAGGTCTCGCTGACCATCGACAACACCGACGGCGCGCTGCCGATCGACTACGCCGAGGTCACCATCACCCGGATCATGTTCCGGGGCGGCAGCAGCGAGTACCAGATCAACGGCGACACCTGCCGACTCCTCGACATCCAGGACCTGCTCTCCGACTCCGGCATCGGCCGCGAGATGCACGTCATCGTCGGACAGGGCCAGCTCGACTCCGTCCTGCACGCCGACCCGATGGGCCGCCGCGCCTTCATCGAGGAGGCCTCCGGCGTCCTCAAGCACCGCAAGCGCAAGGAGAAGGCGCTGCGGAAGCTCGACGCGATGCAGGCCAACCTCGCGCGCGTGCAGGACCTCGCCGACGAACTCCGCCGCCAGCTCAAGCCCCTCGGCCGGCAGGCCGCCGTCGCCCGCCGCGCCGTCGTCATCCAGGCCGACCTGCGCGACGCCCGTCTCCGGATCCTCGCCGACGACCTCGTACGGCTGCGGACCGCGCTGAGCGCCGAGGTCGCCGACGAGGCCGCGCTCCTCGCGCGCAAGGAGGCCACCGAGACCGAGCTGAAGGCCGCGCTCGCCCGCGAGGCGGAGCTCGAGGCGGAGACCCGCGCGCTCGCGCCCCGGCTCGAACACGCCCGGCAGAGCTGGCACGACCTCTCGCAGCTCGCCGAACGCGTCCGCGGCACGATCTCCCTCGCCGACGCGCGCGTGAAGAGCGCCACCGACGCCCCCGCCGAGGAGCGGCGCGGCCGCGACCCAGAGGACCTGGAGCGCGAGGCGGCCCGCGTCCGCGAGGAGGAGGCCGAGCTCGAAGCCGCCCTGGAGGCGGCCGAACGGGCCCTGGAGGACGCCGTCGCCCGCCGCGCCGAACTCGAACGCGCCCTCGCCGCCGAGGAGCGCCGCCTCAAGGACGTCGCCCGCGCCATCGCCGACCGCCGCGAGGGCCTCGCCCGGCTCCAGGGCCAGGTCGGCGCGGCCCGCTCGCGCGCCGCCGCCGCCCAGGCCGAGATCGACCGGCTCGCCGCCGCCCGCGACGAGGCGGGGGAACGGGCGGTCACCGCGCAGGAGGAGTACGAGCAGCTCACCGCCGAGGTCGAGGAGCTGGGCGCCGCCGAGGGCGAGCAGGGCGAGCGGTACGAGGAGGCCCGCCGCGAACTCGCCGAGGCCGAAGAGGCGCTGGGCGCCGCCCGCGAGGAGCTCGGCGCCGCCGAACGCGCCCGGGCCGCGACCCGCGCCCGCCACGAGACCCTCTCCCTCGGCCTGCGCCGCAAGGACGGCACGGGCGCGCTCCTGGCCGCCGGACTCACCGGCCTGCTGGGCCCCGCCGCCGAACTCCTCTCCGTCACGCCCGGACACGAGGTCCCGGTAGCCGCCGCCCTCGGCGCCGCCGCCGACGCCGTCGCCGCCACCGGCCCCACCGCCGCCGCCGACGCCCTGCGCCTCCTGCGCAAGCAGGACGCGGGCCGCGCCACCCTCCTCCTGGCCGGCCCCCGGGAGGGGCACGCGGGGTACGCGCCGGCGGCGCCCGTCGCCGCCCCGGAATCCGCCGCGCCCGTCGCCCGCTTCGTCACCGGCCCCGACGAACTCGTCGGCGCCGTCCGCCGGTTGCTCGACGGGATCGTCCTCGTCGAGGACCTCGCCGCCGCCGAGGACCTGGTCCGCTCGCACCCCGGCCTGACCGCCGTCACCGCCGAAGGCGACCTGCTCGGCGCCCACTTCGCGCAGGGCGGCTCCGCCGGAGCGCCCAGCCTCCTCGAAGTGCAGGCCTCCGTCGACGAGGCCGCCGCCGAGCTCGACGAGCTGGCCGTACGGTGCCAGAAGGCGGCCACCGCCCAGCAGGAGGCCGAGGAGCGGCGCCGTACCGCCGCCGCGCTCGTCGAGGAGCTCGACGTCCTGCGCCGTACCGCCGAGCGCGAGAAGTCCGCCGTCGCCAAGGAGCTCGGCCGGCTCGCCGGGCAGGCCAGGGCCGCGGCGGGGGAGGCCGAGCGGACCGCCGCCGCCGTCGCCCGCGCCCAGGACTCCCTGGAGAAGGCGATCGCCGACGCCGAGGAGCTGGCCGAACGGCTGCTCGTCGCCGAGGAGGCCGGCGCCGGGGGAGACGAGGACGACGAGCCCGACACCGCCGTCCGCGACACCCTCGCCGCCGACGGCACCCTCGCGCGCCAGACCGAGATGGAGTCCCGGCTCCAGGTCCGTACCCACGAGGAGCGGGTCAAGGGGCTCGCCGGACGCGCCGACTCGCTCGACCGGGCCGCCCGCGCCGAACGCGAGGCACGCGCGCGTGCCGAGCAGCGCCGGGTCCGCCTGAAGCACGAACGCCGGGTCGCGACCGCCGTCGCCGCCGGCGCCCGCGACCTCCTCGCCCACGTCGACGTCTCCCTCGGCCGCGCCGACCGCGAGCGGGCCGCCGCCCAGGCGGCGCGGGCCGACCGCGAGCAGGGCCTCACGGCCGCCCGCTCCCGCGCCCGCGACCTCAAGGGCGAGCTCGACAAGCTCACCGACTCCGTCCACCGGGGCGAGGTCCTCGGCGCGGAGAAGCGGCTGCGGATCGAGCAGCTGGAGGGCAAGGCCCTGGAGGAGTTCGGCGTCGAGGCGCCCGACCTCGTCGCCGAGTACGGCCCCGACCAGCCCGTGCCGCCGTCGCCGACCCCCGAGGGCGAGGCGCCCGTGGACGAGGAGGGCAACCCGCTCCCGTCCCGCCCCTTCATCCGTTCGGAGCAGGAGAAGCGGCTCAAGTCGGCCGAGCGCGCCTACCACCAGCTCGGGAAGGTCAACCCGCTGGCCCTGGAGGAGTTCGCCGCCCTGGAGGAGCGCCACCAGTTCCTCTCCGAGCAGCTCGCGGACCTCCGCAAGACCCGCGCCGACCTCCTCCAGGTCGTGAAGGAGGTCGACGTCCGCGTCGAGCAGGTGTTCACCGAGGCCTACCGGGACACCGCCCGCGAGTTCGAGGGCGTCTTCTCGCGGCTCTTCCCCGGCGGCGAGGGCCGGCTCGTCCTCACCGACCCGGACAACATGCTGACCACCGGCGTCGACGTCGAGGCCCGCCCGCCGGGCAAGAAGGTCAAGCGGCTCTCCCTGCTCTCCGGCGGCGAGCGCTCGCTGACCGCCGTGGCGCTGCTCGTCGCGATCTTCAAGGCCCGCCCCAGCCCCTTCTACGTGATGGACGAGGTCGAGGCGGCGCTCGACGACACCAACCTCCAGCGGCTGATCGGGATCATGCGGGAGCTCCAGGAGTCCTCCCAGCTGATCGTGATCACCCACCAGAAGCGGACGATGGAGGTCGCGGACGCGCTGTACGGCGTCTCGATGCAGGGCGACGGCGTCTCGAAGGTCATCAGCCAGCGGCTGCGCTGAGACCGCCGGTCCGGGTGGTGGGCGGCGGGAAATCGTGCGCCACTGGGAGGGCTCGTACCCTCCCAGGGAGTCCAAGTGACCAACACCGCGCAGGCGCCCACGCCCCCGCCGTCCGAAGGCCGGGCGGCCCATCCCGACCACCTCGGCCACGTCATCTTCATCACGGCGTCCGCCGCGATGGGCGGCTTCCTCTTCGGCTACGACAGCTCCGTCATCAACGGAGCCGTCGAGGCCATCCGGGACCGCTACGACATCGGCTCCGCCACCCTCGCGCAGGTCATCGCGATCGCGCTGATCGGCTGCGCGATCGGCGCCGCGACCGCCGGCCGGATCGCCGACCGCATCGGCCGCATCCGCTGCATGCAGATCTCCGCCGTGCTCTTCGCCGTCAGCGCCGTCGGCTCCGCCCTGCCGTTCGCCCTCTGGGACCTGGCCATGTGGCGGATCATCGGCGGCTTCGCCATCGGCATGGCCTCGGTCATCGGCCCCGCCTACATCGCGGAGGTCGCCCCCGCCGCGTACCGGGGCCGCCTCGGCTCCTTCCAGCAGGCGGCGATCGTCATCGGCATCGCCATCTCCCAGCTCGTCAACTACGGCATCCTCCAGCTCGCCGACGGCGACCAGCGCGGCGAGATCGGCGGCCTGGAGGCCTGGCAGTGGATGCTCGGCGTGATGGTCGTCCCCGCCCTGCTCTACGGCCTGCTCTCGTTCGCGATCCCCGAGTCCCCGCGCTTCCTCATCTCCGTCGGGAAGACCGCCCGCGCCAAGGAGGTCCTCGCCGAGGTCGAGGGCGAGGGCGTCGACCTCGACCGCCGGGTCGCCGAGATCGACGCGGCCATGCGCAGCGAGCACAAGTCCACCTTCAAGGACCTGCTCGTCAGCGGCAGCAAGTACCGGCTCCTGCCGATCGTCTGGGTCGGCATCGGGCTCTCGGTCTTCCAGCAGCTCGTCGGCATCAACGTCGCCTTCTACTACTCGGCGACGCTCTGGCAGTCCGTCGGCATCGACCCGTCGAGCTCGTTCTTCTACTCGTTCACCACGTCGATCATCAACATCATCGGCACCGTGATCGCGATGGTCCTGGTCGACCGCGTCGGCCGCAAGCCGCTCGCCCTGGTCGGCTCCGTCGGCATGGCGATCGCTCTCGCCTTCGAGGCCTGGGCCTTCTCCGCCGACCTCGTCGACGGCAAGCTGCCCGAGACCCAGGGCGTCGTCGCCCTCGTCGCGGCCCACGTCTTCGTGCTCTTCTTCGCCCTCTCCTGGGGCGTCGTCGTCTGGGTCTTCCTCGGCGAGATGTTCCCCAACCGGATCCGCGCCGCCGCCCTCGGCGTCGCCGCCTCCGTGCAGTGGATGGCGAACTGGGCGATCACGGCCAGCTTCCCGTCCCTGTCGGAATGGAACCTGTCCGGCACGTACGTGATCTACACCGTCTTCGCCGTGCTCTCGATCCCCTTCGTGCTCCGGTACGTGAAGGAGACCAAGGGCAAGGCGCTGGAGGAGATGGGCTGACCGGGCCCCTGCGTCAGCCGGCGAGCCGGGGCAGCACGGCGTCGCAGAACAGCCGCAGGCTCCGCCACCCCTCCTCGACCGGCATCCCGCCGCACAGCGGGTGCAGCACCAGGCTCTCCAGCCCGAGCGCCACGCACTCGTCCGGGGTCACCACCCGGTACACGCCCTCCGCGCGCAGCTCCTCGACCGTCGTCGCGCCGGACCTCACCGCCGAGCGGATGTCCTTCGACTGCCAGGAGGCGTAGGTCCTCGCCTCGTGCAGGAAGTGCTCCCCGTGCGCGGCCCAGGTCCGGTCCGGGTCCTCGGAGAGGTGCAGGAGCGGGGTCACCTCGGCCGGCATCATCGTCCAGCCCTCCGTGCCGAACTCCCGGCACTGCTCCTGGTAGTAGGCCTCGATCTCCGGCAGGTGGGCGGACGGGAAGAACGGCAGCCCGAGCCGGGCCGCCCGCCGCGCCGCCGCCCGCGAGGAGCCGCCGACGAGCAGCATCGGATGCGGCTGGGTGAGCGGGCGCGGGGTGACCCGTACCGTACGCCCCTGATAGGTGAACGGCTCGCCCTTCCAGGCCGCCAGGAGGGTCTCCAGGAGCAGGTCCTGGAGCTTGCCGCGCCGCCCCCAGTCGACCCCGCGCTCCTCGTACTCCTCGGGCCGGTAGCCGATCCCCGCGACCGTCACCAGCCGGCCGCCGCTCAGCAGGTCGAGGACCGCGATGTCCTCGGCGAGGCGGAGCGGGTCGTGCAGCGGGCCGATGATCGCCGAGACGGTGACGGCGATCCGCTCGGTGGCGCCGAAGACCGCGCCGGCGAAGGCGAAGGGGGAGGGCAGCCAGTTGTTCTCGACGCCGTGGTGCTCCTCGGTCTGGACCGTGTCCACGCCGTGCGTGTCGGCGTACGCGGCCATGGAGAGGGCGGCCTTGTAGCGCTCGGAGAGGGACTCCGGGGTGGCCTGCGGATCGACGAGGTTGAACCGGACGACGCTGAACGGCATGGGAAAGTCCCCCTTCGCGGGTGCGCGGAAGGGGGACAGTATCTGACGCAGTGTCAGATGGAAACGGTCTCGTCGGGCTCGGGGGTCCCGTCGGCCGCGGCGGCCCGAGCGGGCAGGGCCGCGGCCGTACGCGGCAGGACCGCGTACAGGACGCCCGCCACCAGGATCGTGACCGCCCAGCCGAGGCCGTTCTCGCCGATCCAGGACGAGGCCAGCGGACCGGCGAACCAGTCGACCTTGGTGAACAGCAGGCCCACGACCAGGGCGACCGCCCACGCCGTCATCGCCTGCCAGGCGTAGCCGCCCCGGTACCAGTACGCGCTGGTCGGCGTGGTGTCCATGAGGGCCACCGGGTCGTACGTCCTCCGTCGGAGCATGTCCACGCCGAAGACGCCGATCCACGCCGAGAACGCCACCGCGAGCAGCGTGAGGAAGGAGATGAACGAGCCGATGAAGCTGGTCGCGACCACCATCAGGAGGAAGCCGAAGACCAGGCTGATGACCGCGTTCACGCTCACGGCCGCGGCCCGCGAGACCTTGATGCCGAGCGTCTGCGCGGTGAAACCGGCCGAGTACATCGACATCGAGTTGATCAGGAGCATGCCGATCAGCGCGATCACCAGGTACGGCACCGAGATCCACATCGGCAGCAGCTCGCCGATGAAGGAGACGGGGTCCGAGGCCGAGGCCAGGTCCGGCGTCGAGACCGCCATGACCGCGCCCATCAGGACCATCGGGAGCACCACGATCCCGGCGCCGCCGATCGTCGAGCCGACCAGCGCCTTCGAGGAGGCCGTCCGGGGGAGGTAGCGGGTGAAGTCGGGGCCCGAGGGCACCCAGCTGATGCCGCCGGCGGCGATCGTGCCGATGCCCGCGACCATCATCGCCGTCGAACCGGCGGGCCTGGCGAAGACCGCGTCCCAGTCGGTGTTCGCCACCAGGTAGACGAGGACGAGCACGGAGAACGCGCCGAAGAGGTACGTGGACCACTTGCTGCACACCCGCAGCGCGTTGATCCCGAGGCCGGACACCAGGAACGTGCAGGTGACGAAGAGCAGCAGCGTCACGACGATGAGGAAGGTGTTCGACTTCACGCCGAAGAGCAGATCGAGGACGGTCAGCACCGCGTAGGCGCCGGTCACCGCGTTGATCGTCTCCCAGCCCCAGCGGGCCACCCAGATCAGCGCACCGGGAAAAAGGTTTCCGCGCTGACCGAACACGGCCCGCGACAGCGCCATGCCCGGCGCGCCGCCGCGCTTGCCCGCGATCGAGATCAGGCCGACGATCCCGTACGAGATCACCGGCGCGATGATCGCGACGGCCAGCACCTGCCACAGGTTCAGGCCGTTGAAGACGATCAGGCCCGCGCCCATCGTGAGCAGCAGCACACTGATGTTCGCCGCGACCCAGGTCGGAAAGAGCTCGCGGACCCTGCCGGTCCGCTCCGCGTCGGGAACGGGTTCGAGACCTCGGGTCTCCATGGCGCCGTCGTGCGTCGCGCCTGCGGCTTCGGAGGCGTCGTGGGGCATGGGGGTACTCCGTACGAATGTGGGGGGAGCCATCCAGGGTACGTGCTCCGCCTGTGCGGGCGGCGTGGCCGATACTGGACGGGTTATGGAACTCATCCTTGCTGTAGTCATCGCTCTGGTCGTCGCGGTCGCCGTGACGAGCGGGCTCGTGATCAGCGGCCGCAAGAAGAAGCAGCTGCCGCCGGCCGAGCCGCCGTCCACCACGCCGATCATCACCGCTCCGCCCGCCGAGCCGCATGTCGGCGAGGAGGCGGAGACACCGCGGGAGGAACCACGCCGCACGGTCGAGGAGGTCGAACTCCCCGACGCGACGGCCCCCGGGGCCCCCGCCGAAGCCCCGGCCGAGGAGGCCCCGGCCACCGTGGAGCCCGAGGCCCCCGAGGCCCCGGCCGCTCCCGGGATCGAGGTGCCCGAGCCCACCGCCGGACGCCTCGTCCGGCTCCGGGCCCGCCTCGCCCGCTCCCAGAACTCGCTCGGCAAGGGGCTGCTCACGCTCCTGTCCCGCGAGCACCTCGACGAGGACACCTGGGAGGAGATCGAGGAGACGCTTCTCACGGCCGACGTCGGCGTCGCCCCGACCCAGGAGCTCGTGGACCGGCTCCGCGAGCGGGTCAAGGTGCTCGGCACCCGCACCCCCGACGAGCTGCGCGCCCTGCTCCGCGAGGAGCTCGTCGCGCTCCTCGGCGACTTCGACCGCACGGTGAGGACGGAGAGCCCCGAGGACACCCCGGGCGTCGTCATGGTCGTCGGCGTCAACGGCACCGGCAAGACCACCACCACCGGCAAGCTCGCCCGCGTCCTCGTCGCCGACGGCAAGTCCGTCGTCCTCGGCGCCGCCGACACCTTCCGTGCCGCCGCCGCCGACCAGCTCCAGACCTGGGGCGAGCGCGTCGGCGCCCGCACCGTGCGCGGCCCCGAGGGCGGCGACCCGGCGTCGATCGCCTTCGACGCGGTCAAGGAGGGCATCGCCGAGAAGGCCGACGTCGTCCTCATCGACACCGCCGGCCGCCTCCACACCAAGACCGGCCTCATGGACGAGCTCGGCAAGGTCAAGCGCGTCGTCGAGAAGCACGGCCCGCTCGACGAGATCCTCCTCGTCCTCGACGCCACCACCGGCCAGAACGGTCTGATCCAGGCCCGCGTCTTCGCCGAGGTCGTCGACATCACCGGCATCGTCCTGACCAAGCTCGACGGCACCGCCAAGGGCGGCATCGTCGTCGCCGTCCAGCGCGAGCTGGGCGTCCCGGTCAAGCTGATCGGCCTGGGCGAGGGCCCGGACGACCTGGCCCCCTTCGAACCGGGCGCCTTCGTCGACGCCCTGATCGGCGACTGACCGCCGTACCGGCACACGTGTGAGGGCCCCCGCCGTATCCCACGGCGGGGGCCCTCACGCGTGTCCGGGCGTCAGGCGTGCGTGCGGTGGCAGATGTACGCGAGGGTGCCGAGCAGCAGCCGCGCCTGCGGCGGGGCGCCCGCCGTGTCCAGCGTCGGCGGCCGGAGCCAGCGCACCGGCCCGAGCCCGCCCAGGTCCGACGGGGGAGCGGTGATGTGCGTGCCGGGACCCAGACAGTGCAGGTCCAGGTCGGCGTCGTCCCAGCCCATCCGGTAGAGCAGCCGGGGCAGCTCCGCCGCCGCGCCCGGCGCCACGAAGAACCGCGCCCGTCCGGTCGGCGTCGCGCAGACCGGCCCCAGCGGCAGCCCCATCCGCTCCAGGCGCACCAGCGCCCGCCGCCCCGCCGCCTCCGCGACCTCCAGGACGTCGAAGAACCGGCCCACCGGCAGCAGCAGCGCCGCGCCCGGATACCGGTCCCACGCCTTGGTCGCGTCGTCGAGACCGGCGCCCGCGGGCACCTCCTCCGCGAAGGAGAGGGGGTGCGCCCCCGGAGCCGCGCACGCCGGATCCCCGCAGGAGCACCGGCCGGACGCGGCCCGTGCTCCGGGGACCACGTCCCAGCCCCACAGTCCTGTGTACTCGGCCACCGCTGTGCACTCAGAGGTGCGCACGCGGCGGCGCGAGCCGGACCGCATCTCACGAATGCCGCCGATCGTGAAGCCCATGCCCCCTCCAACGGGTCGAACGCGCCGGTGGTTACGACCCGGAGGGTCGTCGTCACCTTCGGACACGGTCCGACGCCGTCCAGGGCGTGCGGTCGTGGGCGGGGTGGTGCGGGCCGTCGCGCGCGCCTCTCCGCGCATCCGTCCGCCAACTCCGGTTCGTCGCCTGTCAAGTGAATCGCGTTCCGTGCGTGGCGAGTTCATTCGAAGGGGTGGCGAATGGTGGCGTTTCTTGAATCGCCCTCACGGGAGGGGTGATCGTAGGATTACTTTCGGTACGCGAACCCGGGGCCACTCCGCGCGTGGGTATGCCGGAGGCAAGCCGGATTCCCGTTCGAAGGAGTGAGAACGCCGGACGGAAGCCCCCACGAGGCGGCATTCTGATAGGGCTTCGCATGACAGGCATTCAGGTGGATGGGGGCGTTCCAGTGGGCGGCAACGGCGCAGACGGTACGACTGCCGGCAAGCGCCCGAACGAGCAGCTGGGCTCATGGTTCGTGCGCAGCGGCTGGTCCAAGGGCGAACTGGCGCGGCAGGTGAACCGCAGGGCGCGCCAGATGGGCGCGCACCACATCTCGACCGACACCTCGCGCGTACGGCGCTGGCTCGACGGCGAGCAGCCGCGCGAGCCCATCCCGCGCATCCTCTCCGAGCTGTTCTCCGAGCGCTTCGGCTCCGTCGTCGCCGTCGAGGACCTCGGGCTGCGCACCGCCCACCAGTCGCCGTCGGTCTCCGGCGTCGACCTGCCCTGGGCCGGTCCGCAGACCGTCGCGCTGCTCAGCGAGTTCTCCCGCAGCGACCTCATGCTCGCCCGGCGCGGCTTCCTCGGCTCCTCGCTCTCCCTCGCCGCGGGCCCCCAGCTCATCGAGCCGATGCAGCGCTGGCTCGTCCCCACGCCGGTCACCGAGATCGCGCCGCCGGAGACGGCCGCCCCCGACGGGCGGCGGCCCGACAAGCTCTCCGAGATCGAGCTGAACCTCCTCGAGTCCACCACCGCCATGTTCCGGAAGTGGGACGCCCAGTGCGGCGGCGGACTGCGCCGGAAGGCCGTCGTCGGCCAGCTCCACGAGGTCACCGACCTCCTCCAGGAGTCCCACCCGGCCGCCACCGCCAAGCGCCTCTTCACCTGCGCCGCCGAGCTCGCCGAGCTCGCCGGCTGGATGAGCTACGACGTGGGCCTCCAGCCCACCGCCCAGAAGTACTTCGTCCTCGCCCTGCACGCCGCCAAGGAGGCCGGCGACAAGCCCCTCGGCTCGTACATCCTGTCGTCCATGAGCCGCCAGATGATCCACCTCGGCCGGCCCGACGACGCCCTCGAACTCATCCACCTGGCCCAGTACGGCAGTCGAGACTGCGCCACCGCCCGCACCCAGGCCATGCTGTATGCGATGGAGGCGCGCGCCTACGCCAACATGGGCCAGCCCTCCAAGTGCAAGCGGGCCGTCCGGATGGCCGAGGACACCTTCGCCGACGCGGGCCTCGACGGCGAGCCCGAGCCCGACTGGATCGGCTTCTTCTCCGAGGCCGAGCTCAACGGCGAGAACTCCCACTCCTACCGCGACCTCGCCTACGTCGCCGGACGCTCCCCGACCTACGCCTCCCTCGCCGAGCCCGTCATGGAGCGGGCCGTCGAGCTCTTCGCCAAGGACCCCGACCACCAGCGGTCGTACGCGCTCAACCTCATCGGCATGGCCACCGTCCACCTCCTCAAGCGCGAGCCCGAGCAGTCCGTGGCCCTCGCCGAGAAGGCCCTCGGGGTCGCCCGCAGCATCCGCTCCGAGCGGGTCAACAACCGCCTCCGCAAGACCGTCGACCAGGCCGCCCGCAGCTACAGCGACGTCGCCGAGGTCGTCCAGCTCACCGACAGCATCGCCCAGCTGCTCCCCGAGGCCGCCGCCGAAGCCGTCTGACCCGCCCCCCCTCCAGGTCCCGGGGCCCCGCCCCGCGACCCCGCACAGACCCCGGCCGCGCCGGACGTCCCGTACAACCCGACTCGGCTCCCCCGCCGCGAGGTCAACGGACGCCCGCCGCGGCCGGACCTGTGCCCGCCCGGCCGTTCACGGCCGCGTAACACGTCTCACACCTTCGTCACCGCCGCGAAACATCGAGCGGCATCGGCCGAAACCGCGCTGCGCGAATCTCTGGCCCATAACCGGCCACGCCCCTCAACGGCCGACCGCTCCCCGGCCCCGCCCCGCACAGGCCGCATTGACGACGAGGAGACGCCGATGGCACCAGCCATCACGACCCTGGCAGCAGACGCACCCGAGCTGTCCGCCGCCAACACCGGGTTCATGCTCATCTGCTCCGCCCTGGTCATGCTGATGACCCCGGCACTCGCCTTCTTCTACGGAGGCATGGTCCGCGTCAAGTCCACCCTGAACATGCTGATGATGAGCTTCATCAGCCTCGGCATCGTCACGGTCCTCTGGGTGCTCTTCGGCTTCAGCATGTCCTTCGGCACCGACATCGGCTCCGTCGTCGGCTGGTCCTCCGAGTACCTCGGCCTCAGCGGCATCGGCGTCACCGAACTCTGGGACGGCTACACCATCCCGGTCTACGTCTTCGCCGTCTTCCAGCTGATGTTCGCGATCCTCACCCCCGCGCTCATCAGCGGCGCCCTCGCCGACCGCGTCAAGTTCACCGCCTGGGCGCTCTTCATCACCCTCTGGGTCACGATCGTCTACTTCCCCGTCGCCCACTGGGTCTGGGGCGCGGGCGGCTGGCTCTTCGAGATGGGCGTCATCGACTTCGCCGGCGGCACCGCCGTCCACATCAACGCGGGCGCGGCCGCCCTCGGCGTGATCCTCGTCATCGGCAAGCGCGTCGGCTTCAAGAAGGACCCGATGCGCCCGCACAGCCTCCCGCTGGTCATGCTCGGCGCCGGTCTCCTCTGGTTCGGCTGGTTCGGCTTCAACGCCGGCTCGTGGCTCGGCAACGACGACGGCGTCGGCGCCGTGATGTTCGTCAACACCCAGGTCGCCACCGCCGCCGCCATGCTCGCCTGGCTCGCGTACGAGAAGATCCGCCACGGCTCCTTCACCACCCTCGGCGCCGCCTCCGGCGCGGTCGCCGGCCTCGTCGCCATCACCCCCTCCGGCGGCTCCTGCTCCCCGCTCGGCGCCATCGCCATCGGCGCGATCGCCGGTCTCGTCTGCGCCATGGCCGTCGGCCTCAAGTACAAGTTCGGCTACGACGACTCCCTCGACGTCGTCGGCGTCCACCTCGTCGGCGGTGTCATCGGCTCCCTGCTCGTCGGCTTCTTCGCCACCGGCGGCGTCCAGTCCGACGCCAAGGGCCTCTTCTACGGCGGCGGCCTCGACCAGCTCGGCAAGCAGGCGATCGGCGTCTTCTCCGTCCTCGCCTACTCCCTGATCGCCTCCGCGCTCCTCGCCCTGATCATCGACAAGACGATGGGCATGCGGGTCAGCGAGGACGACGAGGTCTCCGGCGTCGACCAGGTCGAGCACGCCGAGACCGCCTACGACTTCAGCGGCGCCGGCGGCGGCGTCACGGGACGCAGCACCGCCGTACCCGCCCCGGTCGTCACGGAGAACAAGAAGGTGGACGCATGAAGCTCATCACCGCGGTCGTCAAGCCGCACCGGCTCGACGAGATCAAGGAGGCCCTCCAGGCCTTCGGGGTCCACGGCCTGACCGTCACCGAGGCCAGCGGGTACGGTCGCCAGCGCGGCCACACCGAGGTCTACCGGGGCGCCGAGTACACCGTCGACCTCGTGCCGAAGATCCGCATCGAGGTCCTCGTCGAGGACGAGGACGCCGAACAGCTCATCGACGTCGTCGTGAAGGCCGCCAGAACCGGCAAGATCGGAGACGGCAAGGTGTGGAGCGTGCCGGTCGAGACCGCCGTACGGGTCCGCACCGGCGAGCGCGGTCCGGACGCGCTCTGACCGCGGACGCGCCGAAACCACGGACGCACTGTCAGCACACGTGAGGAGCCGCCGGGTGACGAGCACCGACATGAGTGGAACGACCGAAGACTCGGGACCCGGCGGTTACGCGGCGGCCCGGCTGCTCCTTCTCCACGAGAAGGAGCGGTCCGGGCCGCCGCGCCGTTCCGCCCTGGCCCGGCTCACCGACGACTGGCTGGCCGGACTCTTCGCCGCCGCCGCACCGCCCCGCGGGACCGCCCTCGTCGCCGTCGGCGGCTACGGACGCGCCGAACTCTCCCCGCGCAGCGACCTCGACCTCCTCCTGCTCCACGACGGCAGCGCCGACCCCGCCGCCGTCGCCGCCCTCGCTGACCGCGTCTGGTACCCCGTCTGGGACCTCGGCCTCGCCCTCGACCACTCCGTACGGACGCCCGCCGAGGCCCGTACGACCGCGGGGGAGGACCTCAAGGTCCACCTCGGCCTCCTCGACGCCCGGCACGTCGCCGGGGACGCCGGACTCGTCGCCGCCCTGCGCACCACCGTCCTCGCCGACTGGCGCAACCAGGCGCCCAAGCGCCTCCCCGAACTCGACGCCCTCTGCCGCGAACGCGCCGAACGGGCCGGAGAGCTCCAGTACCTCCTCGAACCCGACCTCAAGGAGGCCAGGGGCGGGCTCCGCGACCTCCAGGCGCTGCGGGCCGTCGCCGCCTCCTGGCTCGCCGACGCCCCCCGCGAGGGCCTCGACGCCGCCCGCCGCCGCCTCCTCGACGCCCGCGACGCCCTCCACCTCACCACCGGCCGCGCCACCGACCGGCTCGCCCTCCAGGAACAGGACGCCGTCGCCGGCGAACTCGGCCTCCTCGACGCCGACACCCTGCTCCGCGAGGTGTACGAGGCCGCGCGGACCGTCTCGTACGCCACCGACGTCACCTGGCGCGAGGTCCACCGCGTCCTCAAGGCCCGCTCCGCCCGCCCCCGGCTGCGATCCCTCCTCGGCCGCGGCAACGGCGCGAAACCGCCCGTCGAACGGACCCCGCTCGCCGAGGGCGTCGTCGAGATGGACGGCGAGGCCGTCCTCGCCCTCACCGCCAAACCCGAACGCGACCCCGTCCTCCCTCTGAGGGCCGCCGCCGCGGCCGCCCAGTCCGGCCTGCCCATCTCCCTCCACGCCGTACGCCGACTGGCGGCGGCCGCCAAACCCCTCCCCGTCCCGTGGCCCGCCGAGGCCCGCGAGGAACTCGTCACCCTCCTCGGCGCCGGCGAGGCGACCGTGCCCGTCTGGGAGGCCCTCGAAGCCGAGGGGCTCGTCACCCGGCTCCTCCCCGACTGGGAGCGGGTCCGCTGCCGGCCGCAGCGCAACCCCGTCCACACCTGGACGGTCGACCGCCACCTCGTGGAGACCGCCGTCCGCGCCTCCTCCCTCACCCGCCGCGTCGGCCGCCCCGACCTCCTCCTCGTCGCCGCGCTCCTCCACGACATCGGCAAGGGCTGGCCCGGCGACCACTCCGTCGCCGGCGAGACCATCGCCCGCGACCTCGCCACCCGCATCGGCTTCGACCGCACCGACACCGCCACCGTCGCCACCGTCGTCCGCCACCACCTGCTCCTCGTCGAGACCGCCACCCGGCGCGACCTCGACGACCCGGCCACCGTCCAGTCCGTCGCCACCGCCGTCGGCACCCTCGGCACCCTGGAGCTCCTCCACGCGCTCACCGAGGCCGACGCCCTCGCCACCGGGCCCGCCGCCTGGTCCTCCTGGCGCGCCTCGCTCGTCGCCGACCTCGTCAAACGGGTCGCCGGCGTCCTCGCGGGCGAACCCCTGCCCGACCCCGAGGCGGCCGCGCCCAGCGCCGAACAGGAACGGCTCGCCATGGAGGCCCTGCGCACCGGCGAACCCGTCCTCGCCCTGCGCACCGAGCCCCACGTGACGGAGGACGAGGAGCCCGAGCCCGTCGGCGTCGAACTCCTCATCGCCCTCACCGACCGGCCCGGCGTCCTCCCCGCCGTCGCCGGGGTCCTCGCCCTCCACCGGCTCACCGTCCGCGCCGCCGACCTCCGCGCCGTCGAACTCCCCACCGAGGTGGGCCCCGGCAGCGTCCTCGTCCTCGACTGGCGCGTCGCCGCCGAGTACGGCTCCCTGCCCGAGGCCGCGCGGCTCCGCTCCGACCTCGTCCGCGCCCTCGACGGCACCCTCGACATCCCCGCCCGGCTCGCCGAGCGCGAGGCCGCCTACCCGCGCCGCCGGGGCCTCACCGCCCCGCCGCCCCGCGTCACCGTCGCCGCGGCGGACTCCCGCCTCGCCACCGTCATCGAGGTCCGCGCCCAGGACGCCCCCGGCCTCCTCCACCGCATCGGCCGCGCCCTGGAGGGAGCGGCGGTACGGGTCCGCAGCGCCCACGTCTCCACCCTGGGCGCCAACGCCGTCGACACCCTCTACGTGACCCGCCCGGACGGCACCCTCCTGACGGCCGAGGAGGCGGTCGACCTGGCGGGGGCGGTGGAGAAGGCGCTGCGCTGAGACGCGGCGATCCCGTCCAATTCGACCGGCACGGGTGGTCGCCTCCCGGGGCCGGATACCCTGGGTGGCGACCATCCGCCCCGACCCGAGGATCGCGACCACCGTGTTCGATACGCTTTCCGACCGCCTCAGCGCGACTTTCAAGTCCCTCCGGGGCAAAGGCCGCCTCTCCGAGCAGGACATCGACAGCGCGGCCCGGGAAATCCGTATCGCCCTCCTCGAGGCCGATGTCGCCCTGCCCGTCGTCCGCGCGTTCATCAAGAACGTCAAGGAGCGGGCCCTCGGCGCCGAGGTCTCCAAGGCGCTGAACCCCTCGCAGCAGGTCATCAAGATCGTCAACGACGAGCTGATCTCGATCCTCGGTGGCGAGACCCGCCGCCTGCGGTTCGCGAAGACCGCGCCGACCGTGATCATGCTCGCCGGTCTCCAGGGTGCCGGTAAGACCACCCTCGCCGGAAAGCTCGGTGTCTGGCTGAAGAGCCAGGGGCACTCGCCGCTGCTCGTCGCCTGCGACCTCCAGCGCCCCAACGCCGTCAACCAGCTCTCCGTCGTCGCAGACCGCGCCGGCGTGGCCTTCTACGGCCCGCAGCCGGGCAACGGCGTCGGGGACCCGGTCCAGGTCGCGAAGGACTCGATCGAGTACGCGCGGACCAAGCTGTACGACGTCGTCGTCGTCGACACCGCCGGCCGCCTCGGCATCGACCAGGAGCTGATGCAGCAGGCCGCGGACATCCGCGACGCCGTCAGCCCCGACGAGGTCCTCTTCGTCGTCGACGCCATGATCGGCCAGGACGCGGTCAACACCGCCGAGGCCTTCCGCGACGGCGTCGGCTTCGACGGCGTCGTGCTGTCGAAGCTCGACGGCGACGCCCGCGGTGGTGCCGCGCTCTCCATCGCGCACGTCACCGGCAAGCAGATCATGTTCGCCTCCAACGGCGAGAAGCTCGACGACTTCGACGCGTTCCACCCGGACCGCATGGCGTCGCGCATCCTCGGCATGGGCGACATGCTCTCGCTCATCGAGAAGGCCCAGCAGACCTTCGACGAGGAAGAGGCCACCAAGATGGCCTCGAAGCTCGCCTCGAAGAAGGGCCAGGACTTCACGCTCGACGACTTCCTGGCGCAGATGGAGCAGGTCCGCAAGATGGGCTCCATCTCGAAGCTCCTCGGGATGCTGCCCGGCATGGGCCAGATGAAGGAGCAGATCGCCAACATCGACGAGCGGGACGTCGACCGCACCGCCGCGATCATCAAGTCGATGACCCCGGCCGAGCGCCAGGACCCGACGATCATCAACGGCTCCCGCCGTGCCCGTATCGCCAAGGGTTCGGGTGTCGAGGTCAGCGCCGTGAAGGGGCTGGTCGAGCGGTTCTTCGAGGCCCGCAAGATGATGTCCCGCATGGCCCAGGGCGGCGGCATGCCCGGGATGCCCGGCATCCCCGGCATGGGTGGCGGTCCCGGCCGGCAGAAGAAGCAGATCAAGCAGGCCAAGGGCAAGCGCAAGAGCGGCAACCCGATGAAGCGGAAGGCCGAGGAGCAGGCCGCGGCCGAGCGCCGTGAGCAGGCGCAGGCCGGCGGCGCCTTCGGGCTGCCGGGCGCGGGCCAGAGCCCGCAGGACTTCGAGCTCCCCGACGAGTTCAAGAAGTTCATGAACTGACGCGTGCGCGCGTGGAGGGGCCCGGGGCGGTGCGAAACCGCCCCGGGCCTCTTTTCATACTTTCTTTCACTCCTCCGGCCTGTCTGCTATGCCGGGTTCGTCCCGCTCTCCGATACTGAGGCCATTGCCGCCCCGAGGAGAGAACCACGTGGCCAACCCCGTACCCCCGCGCGACCGGACCGACCAGCCCTGGCGCTCGGAAGGGGCCCCGCCGCCCCCGCCGCCCAAGAGGAGGATGCCGGGCGGCTGGGGGAGCCTGATCCTGACGGCCCTCGCCGTGTACCTGATCGCCAACATCGTGCTCGGGTTCTTCAATGGCGGCGACGGGCCGACGATCTCGTACACCGAGTTCGACAAGCAGGTCGCCGCCGGCAACGTCACCAAGATCTACTCCAAGGGCGACGCGATCCAGGGGCAGCTGAAGAACAAGCAGCCCGTCCCCGACGGCAAGGGCGACTACACCAAGTTCCAGACCCAGCGGCCCGCCTTCGCCGACGACGACCTGTGGTCCCAGCTGACCAAGCAGAACGTCGTGGTCACCGCCGAACCGGTGGTCGTGGAGCGCAGCTTCCTCGCCAACCTCCTCCTCTCCCTCGCCCCGATGCTGCTGCTCGTCGTGCTGTGGATCTTCATCGCCCGGCGGATGAGCGCCGGGATGGGCGGCGGGGCCGGCGGCATGCTCGGCCGCAAGACGCCGCCGAAGCCCGTCGAGGTGGAGGGCGGCAAGCGCACCACCTTCGCGGACGTGGCCGGCATCGACGAGGTCGAGGGCGAGCTCAACGACGTCGTCGACTTTCTGAAGAACCCCGCCTCCTACCGCGAGATGGGCGCCAAGATGCCCCGGGGCGTGCTGCTCGCCGGCCCTCCCGGCACCGGCAAGACGCTGCTCGCCCGGGCCGTGGCGGGCGAGGCCGGGGTGCCGTTCTTCTCCGCTTCCGCCTCCGAGTTCATCGAGATGATCGTCGGCGTCGGCGCCTCCCGGGTCCGCGAGCTCTTCGCCGAGGCCCGCAAGGTCGCCCCGGCGATCATCTTCATCGACGAGATCGACACCATCGGCCGGGCCCGCGGCGGCGGCTCGGGCATGGGCGGCCACGACGAGCGGGAGCAGACGCTCAACCAGATCCTCACCGAGATGGACGGCTTCACCGGCTCCGAGGGCGTCATCGTCCTCGCGGCCACCAACCGCGCCGACGTCCTCGACCCCGCCCTCACCCGGCCCGGCCGCTTCGACCGGGTCGTCCACGTCAACCCGCCGGACCGGGGCGGCCGCGAGGCGATCCTGAGGATCCACACCCGGGCGATCCCGCTCGCCAAGGACGTCGACCTGGAGCAGGTGGCCCGGACGACCCCCGGCATGACCGGCGCCGAACTGGCCAACCTCGCCAACGAGGCGGCCCTCCTCGCCGTCAAGCGCGACCAGAAGGCCGTCACGCAGTCCGACCTCTCGGACGCCCTGGAGAAGGTCCAGCTCGGTGCCGAACGCCCGCTCGTGATGCCGGAGGAGGAGCGGCGCCGCACCGCTTACCACGAGAGCGGGCACGCGCTCCTCGGCATGCTCCAGCCCGGCGCCGACCCGGTCCGCAAGATCACCATCGTGCCGCGCGGCCGCGCCCTCGGCGTCACGCTCTCCACCCCGGACTCCGACAAGTACGCCTACACCGAGGACTACCTGAAGGGCCGGATCATCGGCGCCCTCGGCGGCATGGCGGCCGAGCAGGTCGTCTTCGGCGTCATCACCACCGGTGCCGAGAGCGACCTCGAACAGGTCACCGGCATCGCCCGGGGCATGGCGGGCCGCTGGGGCATGAGCGAGCGCGTCGGCCGGCTGACCGCCATCCCGAGCGACGCCCAGCAGGCGTACGGCCTGTCGGCGGCCCCGGCGACCCTCGACACCGTCGACGAGGAGATGCGCCGGATCGTCGACGAGTGCTACGAGAAGGCGGTACGGCTGCTCGGCGAGCACCGGCCCCAGCTGGACGCCCTGGCCGCCGCCCTCCTCGCCAACGAGACCCTGGAGGAGGACGCGGCCTACGCGGCGGCGGGGATCACGCGCGTGGTGGAGGGCGAGAACGAGAGCAAGAGGGCGGCCTCGGCCGAGGGCGCGGGCGGGGACGAGGGCTGACCCGTCCGCCCACGGGTGTCCGCCCAGGGGTGTCCGCTCACGGGTACGCGTTCCGGGGCCCGCGACCGTCGCGGTCGCGGGCCCCGCGCGTACCGCCGCTACGGCACGCGCGCGAGCACGTACCGGAAGACGTTCGGCATCCACACCGTCCCGTCCGCGCGGACGTACGGCGCGAGCGCCTCCTCGATCTCCTTCTCGACCTGCGAGGGGTCGGTCGCCAGGACCGCCGCGTCGAAGGCGCCCGTCGACAGGAGCCCGCGGACCGCGCTGCCCTCGTCCGCGTACCCGAAGGGGCAGGCGACCCGGCCCGAACCGAAGGACCGCAGCCCCGCCCCGGCCGCCAGCGCCTCCAGGTCGGGACCCGGCGCCGGGTGCCGGTCCGCGAGCCGCGCGGCGATCCGCAGCACCGGTTCCGTCGCGCACCGCTCGGCCGGCCCCCATCCGGCGAGGACGACCGCGGTGCCGGACTGCGCCGTACGGGTGAGGGCGGCGAGCGCGGGGAGGTCCCCGGCCTTCGCGTGGAAGGCGGTGACCACGTCGTACGGCGCACCCTCGGGAGCCTGGGGGAGCCGGTCCGTCAGCACGACCTCTCGGGGGAGCCGCTCCCTCGCCAGCTCCACGCGCGCGTGGTCCCCGTCCACCCCGGTCACCCGGGCGCCCCGCGCCGCCGCCATCAGGAGCGCGAGGCCGGAGCCGCAGCCGAGGCCGAGGAGCCGGGACCCCGGCCCCACACCGAGACGGTCGTACACCGCCTCGTAGAGGGGGACGAGCATGCGTTCCTGGATCTCGGCCCAGTCACGCGCGGGGTGGTGCGGGACGAGCGTAGGTGTCATGGAAAAGCGCCCCAATCCGTGCTTCGGACGACAGCCCCCCGTAGTCAGGGAACTGCGCATCACGGGCCGCGTCCAGTGCTCGCGCCGCACGGGTTGGCCGGGTTTCGCCCGGAGGGAGGGGTGGTGCGCCCGGCCGCGTACGAACCCGGTAATGTCCTCGCAACAGTCCCACCGGGCCGCCCCCGTCCCTCTGAGGGGCGCACGCATCACTGATGCGCGCCGGGGCGTATGCGCTACTACGCACCGGCTTGACGACTCCTGCGCGACTTCTCCGCAGATCGGCGCACTGGCCCTCGTCAGGACGCATCAACGGCAACTGACGGGTACGTGCAAAATATTTGGGATGCCCCGGAATGGAACCCGGCGGCGCTTCGGCTCGTTGTAGACGACGTGAGCACGACACCACCTGTTCTCGCCGCAGAGCTGGCACAGGCGTGGGCCGACATTCAGCGGCACCACCCCGAGCTGCCCGATCTTGCCGCGCCCGAGTCCCTGATCGGAGAGTCCTCGTCCGCCTGCGGCGCCGAGCTCTCCTTCGAACGGCTGCTCCACGAGGCAGTCCACGGCATCGCCGCAGCCCGGGGGGTCCGCGACACCTCCCGGGCCGGCCGCTATCACAACCGCAGATTCCTCGCGATCGCCGAGGAGATGGGGCTCGACCATCCCGAGGAGCCGCACGCGAGCAGCGGCTTCTCCCTGGTCACCCTGAACGCGGAGGCGCGTCGGCGCTACCGGCCGACGATCGAGCGGCTCCAGCGCGCCCTCAAGGCGCACACGGTCGCCACGGCCGCCGACACCAAGCGCTCCTTCCGGGGTCCGGCCGCACGGCACGGCTCCTCGGGCGGCGGCGTCCGGGTCAAGGCGGTCTGCGACTGCGGGCGGAACGTGCGCGTGGTGCCGTCGGTCCTGGCCCAGGCCCCGATCATGTGCGGCGGCTGCGGCAAGCCCTTCCGCATCCCGGAGACGGTGGGCGCCGCCAACTGAGGCGGCGGCGTGTGGCACAATGGCTAGCTGTACTCGACAGTCGCATAGGACCCCTCTCTCCTCCGGCTGACGCGTCCATCGGGCATCCGAGTACCGCAACCCCACGTGGCATCTCAAGTGCCCAACCACGTCAAGACCAGGAGACACCACTCCAGTGGCAGTCAAGATCAAGCTCAAGCGCCTCGGTAAGATCCGCCAGCCGCACTACCGCATCGTCGTCGCCGACTCGCGCACCCGCCGCGACGGTCGTGCGATCGAGGAGATCGGCCTCTACCACCCGACGTACAACCCGTCGCGTATCGAGGTCGACTCCGAGCGTGCGCAGTACTGGCTGTCTGTCGGCGCCCAGCCGACCGAGCCGGTTCTCGCCATCCTCAAGCTCACCGGCGACTGGCAGAAGCACAAGGGCCTGCCGGCTCCGGAGAAGGCCCTGCTCGTCCCGGCCACCAAGGAAGCCAAGCGCGCCTCGTTCGACGAGTTCGCGAAGGCCCTCGAGGGCGGCGACGACAAGGGTGAGGCCATCACCCCCAAGGCCAAGAAGGCCGACAAGAAGGCTGACGAGGCCGAGGCCGCGTCGACCGAGTCGACCGAGGCCTGATCATGCTCGAGGAGGCTCTCGAGCACCTCGTGAAGGGCATCGTCGACAACCCCGACGATGTGCAGGTCGCCTCGCGCAACCTGCGCCGTGGCCGCGTGCTTGAGGTCCGGGTGCACCCCGACGACCTCGGCAAGGTGATCGGCCGCAACGGCCGCACCGCGCGTGCGCTGCGTACCGTCGTGGGCGCCATCGGCGGCCGTGGAATCCGGGTCGACCTCGTCGACGTGGACCAGGTCCGCTGAAAAAGTCGGCCACATCGGTTGAATGATGTGCCGGCACGGGCCGGGGAGGGCTTTAGCCCACCCCGGCCCGTTGTCGTTTTCCGTCGTCCGTACTGCGTGACAGGAGAGTGTGGAGCAGTGCAGTTGGTAGTCGCGCGGGTCGGCCGCGCCCACGGCATCAAGGGCGAGGTGACCGTCGAGGTGCGGACGGACGAGCCCGAGCTCCGGCTCGGCCCCGGCGCCGTCCTGCTCACCGACCCGGCCTCCGCCGGGCCGCTGACCATCGAGTCCGGCAAGGTCCACAGCGGCAAGCTGCTGCTGCGCTTCGAGGGCGTCCGCGACCGCAACGCCGCCGAGGCCCTGCGCAACACCCTCCTCATCGCCGAGATCGACCCCGCCGAGCTGCCGGAGGAGGAGGACGAGTACTACGACCACCAGCTCATGGACCTCGACGTCGTCCTCGCCGACGGCACCGAGATCGGCCGGATCACCGAGATCTCCCACCTGCCGTCCCAGGACCTCTTCATCGTCGAGCGCCCCGACGGCACCGAGCTGATGATCCCGTTCGTCTCCGAGATCGTCACCGAGATCGACCTGGAGGAGCAGCGGGCCGTCATCGACCCGCCGCCCGGCCTGATCGACGACCGCGCCGAGATCGTCTCCTCCCGCGACGACGCGGACCAGGAGGAGGGGTCGGCATGAGGCTCGACGTCGTCACGATCTTCCCGGAGTACCTGGAACCGCTGAACGTCTCGCTCGTCGGCAAGGCGCGCGCCCGGGGGCAGCTCGACGTCCACGTCCACCACCTGCGCGACTGGACGTACGACCGGCACAACACGGTCGACGACACCCCGTACGGCGGCGGTCCCGGCATGGTCATGAAGACCGAGCCCTGGGGCGACGCGCTCGACCAGACGCTCGCCGACGGGTACGAGGCGGGCGCGCGCGGTCCGGTCCTCGTGGTCCCGACCCCCAGCGGCCGGCCCTTCACGCAGGAGCTCGCCGTCGAGCTCTCCGAGCGGCCCTGGCTGATCTTCACCCCGGCCCGGTACGAGGGCATCGACCGGCGCGTCATGGACGAGTACGCCACCCGGATGCCGGTCTACGAGGTCTCCATCGGCGACTACGTCCTCGCGGGCGGCGAGGCCGCCGTCCTCGTCGTCACCGAGGCCGTCGCCCGCCTCCTGCCCGGCGTCCTCGGCAACGCCGAGTCGCACCAGGACGACTCCTTCGCCCCCGGCGCCATGGCCAACCTCCTGGAGGGGCCCGTCTACACGAAGCCCCCGGAGTGGCGCGGCCGCGGCATCCCCGACGTGCTGCTCAGCGGGCACCACGGCAAGATCGCCCGGTGGCGGCGGGACGAGGCCTTCCGGCGTACGGTCGCCAACCGCCCCGACCTCATCGAGCGCTGCGACCCGTCGGCCTTCGACAAGAAGGACCGCGAGGTCCTCTCGATGATGGGATGGGCACCCGAGCCCGGCGGCCGATTTTGGCGCAGGCTCCCCGACGTGGAAGAATAGGCCGCTGCCGTCCGTCCGGCGCGCGCCCCTGCCACAGGGGGACCGACGCCCGCCAGAGACGCACGGCATCCCGATCATCCGAACGTACCGCTGATGACCTGTGGCATCAGCGAGGAAAGAGACCTCCATGGCCTCCCTGCTCGACCAGGTCAACGCGGCCGCGCTCCGCTCCGACCTCCCCGCCTTCCGCCCCGGCGACACCGTGAACGTCCACGTGCGCGTCATCGAAGGCAACCGCTCCCGCATCCAGCAGTTCAAGGGTGTCGTCATCCGCCGCCAGGGCTCGGGCGTCAGCGAGACCTTCACGGTCCGCAAGGTCTCGTTCTCCGTCGGCGTCGAGCGCACCTTCCCGGTCAACAGCCCGATCTTCGAGAAGATCGAGCTCGTGACCCGCGGTGACGTCCGTCGCGCCAAGCTCTACTACCTGCGTGAGCTGCGCGGCAAGGCTGCCAAGATCAAGGAGAAGCGCGACCGCTGAGCCCCGGCTCACCGCTCACGCGGCGCTTGAGGTCCACTCACAGACGGGCCGGATAGGCTCTGTCCCCGATGGACACCGAAGCACAGCACACGGAGCGCGACCCCTCCACCGACACGGAGGAGGGGTCGCGCTCCGCGCGCGTTTCCTGGCGGCGCACGGGGCTCGCGGGCGTCGCCTGCGTGGTCTTCCTGCTGCTCCTGAGCCACTTCGTGATCCAGCCGTTCCTGATCCCCAGCGGCTCGATGCAGCCGACGCTCGACGTCGGCGACCGGATCCTGGTGAACAAGCTGGCGTACCGTTTCGGCAGTGAACCGGAGCGGGGCGACGTCGTCGTCTTCGACGGCACGGGGTCCTTCGTACGGGAGGAGCCCGGCGGCAATCCCGTGGCCGGTCTCCTGCACGACGGCGCGGCCGCCCTCGGCTTCGCCGAGCCCGACGAGACCGACTTCGTGAAGCGGGTCGTCGGCGTCGGCGGCGACCGGGTGGTCTGCTGCGACAAGGACGGACGGCTCACCGTCAACGGCGTCCCCGTCCCGGAGACGTACGTGATGCACGGCGACCGGCCCTCGAGCGTGCCCTTCGACATCGTCGTCCCCGAGGGGAAGCTCTGGGTGATGGGCGACCACCGGAGCCAGTCCAGCGACTCCCGCGACCACCTCGGCAACCCCGGCGGCGGCATGGTCCCCGTCGAGAAGGTCGTCGGGCGGGCCGACTGGATCGCCTGGCCCTTCGGCCGCTGGTCGACCGTGGCGGGGACCGACGCCTTCGCCGCCGTACCGGCCCCGCCCGCCGGCGGGCACGCGACGGGCCCCCGTGGGTAGCCGCGGCCGCACGGCCGACGGCGCGGGCGACGGACCGGCGCCGCTGCCGGGCCGTGCCGAACGGCGCAGGCTCGCCCGCAAGGTCAAGCGGCGCCGGCAGCGCTCGGCGATCCGCGAGATCCCGATCCTCCTCGCCGTCGCCGTCCTCATCGCGCTCGTCCTCAAGACCTTCCTGGTCCAGGCGTTCGTCATCCCGTCGGGATCGATGGAGCAGACGATCCGGATCGACGACCGGGTCCTCGTCGACAAGCTCACCCCCTGGTTCGGCACCCGGCCGCAGCGCGGCGACGTCGTCGTCTTCAAGGACCCCGGCAACTGGCTCCAGGAGGAGACCGCGCCGGCCGAAGACGACCCGATCGGCGTCAAGCAGGTGAAGCAGGCCCTGACCTTCATCGGACTGCTGCCCTCGGCCGACGAGCGCGACCTGATCAAGCGGGTCGTCGCCGTCGGCGGGGACACCGTCCGCTGCTGCGGCGCGGACGGGCGGCTCACCGTCAACGGCGTACCCGTCGAGGAGCCGTACCTGCACCCGGGGAACGAGCCGTCCACGATCCCCTTCGAGGTGAAGGTGCCGGAGGGCCGGATCTTCGTCCTCGGCGACCACCGGGCCAACTCGGCCGACTCGCGCTTCCACCTCGACGAGAAGGACCGCGGCACGATCTCCGAGGACCAGGTCGTGGGGCGGGCCGTCGTGATCGCCTGGCCCGTCTCGCACTGGCGTGGCCTGGAGGAACGGGAGACCTTCACCGCCGTACCGGACGGGCGTACGAGTTCCGATGCGGCGCTCGGTCTGTCGCATAGTGTGTCCTCGCGGGATCTCAATGGATTCCCCGGGCTCCCGACCCCTGCGGAACTTCTGCTCGTTATGGGAGTGATGGGCCTTCCCCTGTTCCGGGGTGGGCAATCGCACGGAGTGAGGAGTGGACGTGGGGGATTTGGCCGTCGGCGCACGATCCGGACACGATGGGCCCGAGAAGAGGGCCGACGAGGCCATCGGTGACGACGTGACAGGTGACGACGTGACGGATGACGACGCGACAGGCGGCGTGACGGGCGGAGGTGCCCCCGGGGGTGGATCGGACGGCGACGAGCCGGCGCACGACCACGACGCGGGCAGGTCGGGCAAGGGCCCGAAGAAGCAGCGTTCCTTCTGGAAGGAGCTGCCCCTCCTCATCGGCATCGCCCTCGTGCTCGCGCTGTTGATCAAGACCTTCCTGGTGCAGGCGTTCTCGATTCCCTCGGAGTCGATGATGAACACCCTGCAGAAGGGCGACCGGGTCCTCGTCGACAAGCTCACCCCGTGGTTCGGCTCCGAGCCCGAGCGCGGAGAGGTCGTCGTCTTCCACGACCCGGGCGGCTGGCTGGAGGGTCAGCCGACCCCCAAGCCGAACGTCGTCCAGAAGTTCCTCAGCTTCATCGGCCTCATGCCGTCGGCAGAGGAGAAGGACCTGATCAAGCGGGTCATCGCGGTCGGCGGCGACACGGTCTCCTGCAAGGAGGGCGGCAAGGTCGTCCTCAACGGCAAGGCCCTGGACGAGAGCGCGTACCTCTACCCGGGCTCCGTGCCGTGCCAGGACTCCTTCGGCCCGATCAAGGTCCCCGAGGACCGCATCTGGGTCATGGGCGACAACCGGCAGAACTCGCTGGACTCCCGCTTCCACCAGCAGCTCCCCGGCGGCGGCACCATCGCCAACGACGGTGTCGTGGGCCGCGCGGTCGTCATCGCCTGGCCGGTGACCCGCTGGGCCACCCTCCCCGTGCCCGACGTCTTCGACCAGCCCGGCCTGAACCAGGCCGTGGCCGCGGCGCCGATCGGCGCGGTGGGCGTGGCCGGAGCGCTCCCGCTGGTGCTGTGGCGCCGCAAGAAGCGCACGGCGGGGCATACCGCCGAGTAGCTTCCCGCGGGTAGATTGCCGTCCCGAACGTCGACAGACCTCTGACGTCGACTGATCCCCTGGGGTGGCGCATGAGCGGGACCATACGAGCGAAGGGCGGCCGCGGCCGCCTCGGCAGCGTGCTGTCGGGGCTGGCCGTGGCCGTCGGCTTTCTGCTCTTCCTCGGCGGCCTCGTCTGGGGCGCCGTGGCCTACCAGCCGTACACCGTGCCCACGGACTCCATGAGCCCCACCATCGCGACCAACTCCAAGGTCCTCGCCGAGCGCATCGACGGCGCCGAGGTGCGGCGCGGCGACGTCGTCGTCTTCGCCGACCCCCTCTGGGGCGGCTCGACGATGGTCAAGCGGGTCGTCGCGGTCGGCGGCGACACCGTCGCCTGCTGCGGCGCCGACGGCCGGCTCACCGTCAACGGCACGCCCGTGGACGAGCCCTACCTCGGGCGCGGGCTCGAGGGCCGGTCCGTCGCGTCCGAGCAGCAGTTCTCCGTCGCCGTCCCCGAGGGAAACCTCTTCCTCCTCGGCGACGACCGCTTCACCTCGCTCGACTCCCGCGCCCACCTGGAGGACGCCGGGCAGGGCACCGTGCCGCGCTCCGCCGTCGTCGGACGGGTCGACGTCGTCGTCTGGCCGGACGGCAGCGCCCTGGAGCGCCCGGCGGGCTTCGCGGGGCTCCCCGGCGGGATCTCGGCTCCGGGGCCCTTCCGTGCCCTCTTCACGGCGATCGCGGCCGGGTGTGTACTGATCCTGGCAGGGGCCGCGTACGGCCCCGTGGCGGGATTCGCGGCCCGGCGCCGGGGGAGGGCGGCGGCCGCGGCACGGGAGAAGGTGGGCGCATGAGGCGGCAGGTGGCCAGGGTCGTCCTCCTCGACCCCGACGACCGCATCCTGCTCCTGCACGGGCACGAGCCGGACGACCCGGCCGACAACTGGTGGTTCACGCCGGGCGGCGGACTCGAGGGCGACGAGACGCGTGCCGAGGCCGCGCTGCGGGAACTCGCCGAGGAGACCGGCATCACCGACGCGGAGCTCGGGCCGGTCCTCTGGCAGCGGTACTGCTCCTTCCCCTTCGACGGACGGCGCTGGGACCAGGACGAGTGGTACTACCTCGCCCGCGTCGGAAGGACCGCCGCCGAGCCCCGGCACCAGGCCCTCACCGAGCTGGAGACCCGCAGCCTCGCGGGCCTCAGATGGTGGACCTCCGCCGAACTGTCGGCGGCGCGTGAGACGGTGTACCCGACCAGACTCGCCGAGCTGCTGCGCACGCTGCTCGACGAGGGACCTCCCGGTGCGCCGGTGGTCCTCGCCCCCGAGATCGTCTAGGGCGCGGGCGGCTGACGCACAATAGGTGGACGCACGGCTGAAGGGGAACATGCCATGAGCGCCGAGGACCTCGAGAAGTACGAGACCGAGATGGAGCTGAAGCTCTACCGGGAGTACCGCGACGTCGTCGGTCTGTTCAAATACGTGATCGAGACCGAGCGGCGCTTCTATCTCACCAACGACTACGAGATGCAGGTGCACTCCGTCCAGGGCGAGGTCTTCTTCGAGGTCAGCATGGCCGACGCCTGGGTCTGGGACATGTACAGGCCGGCCAGGTTCGTCAAGCAGGTCCGCGTCCTCACGTTCAAGGACGTGAACATCGAGGAGCTCAACAAGAGCGACCTCGAACTCCCCGGCAGCTGACCCGCCGCTCACTCTCCCGAGTGAGCGGGTTTTCCACAGCACCACGGTCGTCCACAGCGCCGCACGCGGATCGCCCCGCCACGTCACATTCGGTGACGGAGGTGGTACCGCATGAACAAGACCCAAGCCCTCGGACGGTACGGGGAGGAGCTGGCGACCCGCCGGCTCGCCGCGACCGGCATGCACATCCTCGCCAGGAACTGGCGCTGCGGCCGGGCCGGGGAGATCGACATCGTCGCCCGCGACGGAGACACCCTCGTCATCTGCGAGGTCAAGACCCGACGCCACGGGGCGTACGAGCACCCCATGGCCGCCGTCACCCCGACCAAGGCCGAGCGGCTCCGCCGGCTCGCCGCCTGCTGGCTCGACCGCAGCGGCGTCCCGGCCCCCGCCGGGGGCGTCCGCATCGACCTCGTCGGCATCGTCCTGCCCCGCAGGGGCGCCCCCGTGCTCACCCACGCGCAGGGGGTGGCCTGATGGGATTCGCCCGCACCTGCTCCGTCGCGCTCGTCGGCGTCGAGGGCGTCGTCGTCGAGGTCCAGGCCGACCTCGAACCCGGCGTCGCCGCCTTCACCCTCGTCGGCCTCCCCGACAAGAGCCTCAGCGAGAGCCGCGACCGCGTGCGCGCGGCAGTCGTCAACTCCGGTGCCGAATGGCCCCAGAAGAAGCTGACCGTCGGACTCAGCCCGGCGTCCGTGCCGAAGAGCGGCAGCGGTTTTGATCTGGCCGTGGCGGCCGCCGTGCTCGGCGCCGCCGAACGCCTCGACCCCGCCGCCATCGCCGACCTCGTCCTCATCGGAGAACTCGGGCTCGACGGGCGGGTCCGGCCCGTCCGCGGCGTCCTGCCCGCGGTCCTCGCCGCCGCCGAAGCCGGATACCGCCAGGTCGTCGTCCCCGAACAGACCGCGGGCGAGGCCTCCCTCGTCCCGGGCGTCTCCGTCCTCGGCGTCCGCACACTCCGTCAACTGATCGCCGTCCTCACCGACGAACCCGTCCCCGACGAGGAAGCGGCCGAGGAGGGCAGGCCCGACGCCATGCTCGCCGGACTCCTCGTCCCCGGAGCCGGCATCGGCACCGGACTCAGCACCGGCTCCGCCGAGGGCCCCGACCTCGCCGACGTCGCCGGGCAGCACCGGGCCCGCCGCGCCCTGGAGATCGCCGCCGCCGGCAGCCACCACCTGCTGCTCTCCGGCCCGCCGGGTGCCGGGAAGACCATGCTGGCCGAGCGGCTCCCCGGCATCCTCCCGCCCCTCACCCGACAGGAGTCCCTCGAAGTCACCGCCGTCCACTCCGTCGCGGGCATCCTCCCGCCCGGCGAACCCCTCGTCCGACGCGCGCCCTACTGCTCCCCGCACCACTCCGCGACCATGCAGTCCCTGGTCGGCGGCGGCAACGGCCTCCCGAGGCCCGGCGCCGTCTCCCTGGCACACCGGGGAATCCTCTTCCTGGACGAGGCGCCGGAGTTCTCCGGCAAGGTCCTCGACGCGCTCCGCCAACCCCTCGAATCCGGGCACGTCGTCATCGCCCGGGCGGCCGGAGTCGTCCGGCTGCCCGCCCGGTTCCTCTTGGTCCTCGCCGCCAACCCCTGCCCCTGCGGACGGCACAGCCTCCACGGCTCCGACTGCGAGTGCCCCGCCTCGCTCGTCCGCCGCTACCAGGCACGGCTGTCGGGGCCCCTGCTCGACCGCGTCGACCTGCGCGTCGAGGCCGAACCCGTCACCCGCGCCGACCTCCTCGGGCAGGGAGGGCGCGGCGAGAGCACCGCCGCCGTCGCCGCCCGCGTCCAGGAGGCCAGGGAGCGGGCCGCCGCCCGGTTGGCCGGCACCCCCTGGAGCGTCAACAGCGAGATCCCCGGCCAGGAGCTCCGTACCCGCTACCTCGCCGCCCCCGGCGCCCTCGCCACCGCCGAGCGGGACATGGAGCGCGGCCTGCTCACCGCACGCGGCCTCGACCGGGTCCTCCGCGTCGCCTGGACCGTCGCCGACCTCGCGGGCCACGACCGGCCCGACGGCCGGGACATCGCCCTGGCCCTCGAAATGCGGACGGGCGTCACACGAGGCGTCCCCGTGGGCGCGGGGGAGTACGCATGACCGGGGCCGAGCGCGCGGGTGGCGCGGTCGCCCCGGACGAGCGGCTCGCCCGGGCCGCGTTGACGCGGGTGCTGGAGCCCGGGGACGAGCACGCGGGGCGGTGGCTGCGGAGCTACGGGGCCGTCGGATTCCTCGAACGGCTCCTCGGGGGCGGCGAGGACGTCTGCCCCGGGACCGGCGGGAAACGCGTCGAGGGGTGGCGGCGACGGGCCGCGGGGGCCGAGCCCGCCCGGGACCTCGACGCCGTCCGGCGGGACGGCGGACGGTTCCTCGTCCCCGGCGACCTCGAGTGGCCGCGTCAACTCGACGACCTCGGCGACGCCCGGCCCGTCGGGCTCTGGGTCCGCGGCCCCGCCGACCTGAGGACCTGGGCCCTGCGCTCGGTCGCCCTCGTCGGCGCCCGCGCCTGTACCCCGTACGGCGCCCACATCGCCGCCGACCTCGCCACCGGCCTCGCCCGGCGGGGCTGGGTCGTCGTCTCCGGCGCGGCCTACGGCATCGACGGTGCCGCCCACCGCGGCGCCCTCGCCGCCGGCGGGGCCACCGTCGCCGTCCTCGCCTGCGGCATCGACACCCCCTATCCCCGGGGCCACGCCCAACTCATCGGCCGCATCGCGGAACAGGGCCTCGTCCTCGGCGAACTCCCGCCCGAGAGCCACCCCACACCCGCCAGGTTCATCCTCCGCAACCGCGTCATCGCCGCCCTCACCCGCGGCACGGTCGTCGTCGAGGCCCGCCACCGCAGCGGCTCCCTCGCCACCGCACGGACCGCCGCCCGCCTGGGCCGCCACACGATGGCCGTCCCCGGCCCGGCCACCAGCGCGTTGTCCGCCGGGGCCCACGAACTCCTGCGCGGCGACGCCACCCTCGTCACCGACGCCGACGAGATCGTCGAACTCGTCGGCGACATGGGCGAACTCGCCCCCGCACGACGCGGCCCCGTCCTCCCGCGCGACCTGCTCGCCCCCGCCGCCGCGCACGTCCTCGAAGCCGTCCCGGCCCGGGGGCCCACCCCGACCACCGAGATCGCCCGGCGCGCCGGAACCGGCCCCGACGAGACGCTCGCCCGCCTGTACGAACTCCACTCGCTCGGCTTCGTCGAACGGTACGGAATCGGCTGGCAGTTGACGAACAACGGCACGCGCCCTTCGAACGCGCGGCGAGGCGATACTTGACCTGGGGCATTCGGGTGACAGGGTGAAGCCGATGAACACCCGAGTTCTCTCGGCCGGATCCGAGGGGCCGCGACGCGCCACGGCCCGGGTTCGAAGATGTGGCCGACGGCGTCCACCCGGACCGGCGCGATCCGCCGCCGTGCGCGCACCGCGACAGCTCACTCACGCTACGCTCACCAGGACTCCCCACAGGACACCTTCACCGACACACCCGACGGCAGAACGGCTCAAGGCAACGCATGCCCCAGCACACCTCCGGGTCTGACCGCGCTGCGGTGCCCCCAGCAGCCCGGGGCGCCGTGCGACCGTCCGCACCGACCTCGCTCGACGAGCTGTGGCGGTCGTACAAGGACACGGGCGACGAGCGCCTGCGGGAGCAACTGATCCTGCACTACTCGCCGCTGGTCAAGTACGTCGCCGGCCGGGTCAGCGTGGGGCTGCCGTCCAACGTGGAGCAGGCCGACTTCGTCTCCTCCGGCGTCTTCGGCCTCATCGACGCCATCGAGAAGTTCGACGTCGAGCGGGCCATCAAGTTCGAGACGTACGCGATCACCCGCATCCGCGGCGCCATGATCGACGAACTCCGGGCCCTGGACTGGATCCCGCGCTCCGTCCGCCAGAAGGCCCGCAACGTCGAACGCGCCTACGCGACCCTCGAAGCCCAGCTCAGGCGCACCCCCACCGAGAGCGAGGTCGCCGCCGAGCTCGACGTGACACTCGAGGAACTGCACGCTGTTTTCAGCCAGTTGTCCCTGGCCAACGTGGTCGCCCTCGAAGAGCTCCTGCACGTCGGCGGCGAGGGCGGCGACCGGCTCTCCCTGATGGACACCCTGGAGGACACGGCGGCCGACAACCCCGTCGAGGTCGCCGAGGACCGGGAGCTGCGGCGCCTGCTCGCCCGCGCGATCAACACGCTCCCCGAGCGCGAGAAGACGGTCGTCACCCTCTACTACTACGAGGGCCTCACCCTGGCCGAGATCGGCCACGTCCTCGGCGTCACCGAGAGCCGCGTCAGCCAGATTCACACCAAATCGGTCCTCCAGCTCCGAGCCAAGCTGGCCGACGTCGGACGCTGAGACAGCCGGGGCCGGTCGTACAGTGGACGGGTGCCCAGGATTCGAGCGGCCTCGGTGGCCGAGCACCGGACGATGCAGCGAGGCGCCCTTCTGGACGCCGCGCGATCCCTCCTGTCCGAGGGCGGTACGGAGGCGCTGACCTTCCCCGCCCTCGCCGAGCGCACCGGCCTCGCCCGGTCCTCGGTGTACGAGTACTTCCGCTCCCGCGCCGCCGTCGTCGAGGAGCTCTGCGCCGTCGACTTCCCCGTCTGGGCCGCCGAGGTCGAGACGGCCATGGCCGCCGCCGACACCCCCGAGGGCAAGGTCGAGGCCTACGTCCGCGCCCAGCTCGCCCTCGTCGGCGACCGGCGCCACCGCGCCGTCGTCGCGATCTCGGCGAGCGAGCTCGACGACGGCGCGCGGGAGAAGATCCGCGCCGCCCACGGCGGCCTCGTCGCCATGATCGTCGAGGCCCTCGCCGCGCTCGGCCAGCCCCAGCCCCGCCTGGGCGCCATGCTCCTCCAGGGCGTCGTCGACGCCGCCGTCCGCCGCATCGAGCTCGGCGCCGCCGAGAACCCCGACGAGATCGCCGAGGCCGCGGTCGCGATGGCCCTGCACGGCGTCGGCGGCTCACCCGCCGACCGGTAGCAGCCGCGACGGCGGTCTCCGCACCAGGAGCAGCGGGTTCCGATAGGCCTCCCCCCGGAGCAGCCCCCAGTGGAGGCAGCTCTCCGGGCAGTGGGAGCCCGGCGCCACCCGGGCGATCACCGTCCCCGCCGCGACCCGCACCCCCGCCCGTACCACCGGGGTCACCGGGGAGAAGGTCGTGCGCAGCGGTGGATCGCCCGTGTCCGGCAGCGTGAGCGTGACCACCCCACGCCCGCCGACCGGGCCCGCGAACGAGACCGTCCCCGCCGCCGGAGCCAGGACGGGGGCACCCGGGGCCGCCGCCAGGTCGACACCGCGGTGACCGGGGCCGTACGGCCCCGCAGGCGGCTGCCAGCCGCGGACGACCGCGGGCGCCGGCGGACCCACCGGCCACAGCAGGCCGAGGACGAGAAGCAGATGCACGAGAGACATGACGGCAGGCTGCCCGCCCCGGACGCCGCGTGACGGCCCCCGCCCGGATCTGTGGACAACCCGCCCCTTGTGGACAGGGCCGTCACCCGCCACGCCCGGGGTCCCGTACACTTCCTATGGCGACTCGGGTCACCGGGTCGACTTCGCACGCCCCGCCAACGGCCCTCACCGGCCGTGGCAGCGCCTTTCGGTCCCTCTGGGGCATGGCGCGCCGGGGCGTCAGGAATACAAAAACCGAGAAAACCAAGGAGATGGCCATGGCCGTCGTCACGATGCGGGAGCTGCTGGAGAGCGGCGTCCACTTCGGTCACCAGACCCGTCGCTGGAACCCGAAGATGAAGCGCTTCATCTTCACCGAGCGCAACGGCATCTACATCATCGACCTGCTCCAGTCGCTGTCGTACATCGACCGCGCCTACGAGTTCGTCAAGGAGACCGTCGCGCACGGCGGCTCCATCATGTTCGTCGGTACGAAGAAGCAGGCCCAGGAGGCCATCGCCGAGCAGGCGACGCGTGTCGGCATGCCGTACGTCAACCAGCGTTGGCTCGGTGGCATGCTCACCAACTTCTCCACCGTCTACAAGCGTCTGCAGCGCCTCAAGGAGCTCGAGCAGATCGACTTCGAGGACGTGGCCGCCTCCGGCCTCACCAAGAAGGAGCTCCTGGTCCTCTCCCGCGAGAAGGGCAAGCTGGAGAAGACCCTCGGCGGTATCCGCGAGATGCAGAAGGTGCCGAGCGCCGTCTGGATCGTGGACACCAAGAAGGAGCACATCGCCGTCGGTGAGGCGCGCAAGCTCAACATCCCGGTCGTCGCGATCCTCGACACCAACTGCGACCCCGACGAGGTCGACTACAAGATCCCGGGCAACGACGACGCGATCCGCTCCGTCACCCTGCTCACCCGCGTGATCGCCGACGCCGTCGCCGAGGGCCTCATCGCCCGCTCCGGCGCCGCGACCGGCGACTCGAAGCCGGGCGAGAAGGCCGCCGGCGAGCCCCTCGCCGAGTGGGAGCGCGACCTGCTCGAGGGTGAGAAGAAGGCCGACGAGACCGTCGAGGCCCCCGCCGCCGAGGCCGCCCCGGCCGAGGCCGCTGCCGAGACCGAGGCTCCGGCCGCGGACGCCGAGCAGGCCTGACCCTTCAGGACCTTCGGGCAGACGGCGGGGGAACACGTTGTCCCCCGCCGTCGACCCGTGATCCCGCCCGAATCTTTCAGACTTCGAGAGAGAACACAGACTCATGGCGAACTACACCGCCGCTGACGTCAAGAAGCTCCGCGAGCTCACCGGCGCCGGCATGATGGACTGCAAGAAGGCCCTGGACGAGGCCGACGGCGATGTCGACAAGGCCGTGGAGGCCCTGCGCATCAAGGGCCAGAAGGGCGTCGCCAAGCGCGAGGGCCGCTCCGCCGAGAACGGCGCCGTGGTCTCCCTCATCGCCGACGACAACACCTCCGGTGTCCTCGTCGAGCTGAAGTGCGAGACGGACTTCGTCGCCAAGGGTGACAAGTTCCAGGCCGTCGCCAACCAGCTCGCCGCGCACGTCGCCGCGACCTCCCCGGCCGACCTCGAGGCGCTGCTCGCCTCCGAGATCGAGGCCGGCAAGAGCGTTCAGGCGTTCGTCGACGAGGCCAACGCCAACCTCGGCGAGAAGATCGTCCTCGACCGCTTCGCGCAGTACGCCGACGGCTTCGTCTTCGCGTACATGCACCGCACGATGCCCGACCTGCCGCCGCAGATCGGTGTCCTCGTCGAGTTCGACAAGGCCGACGCCGACGTCGCCAAGGGCATCGCCCAGCACATCGCCGCCTTCGCGCCGAAGTACCTCACCCGTGAGGACGTCCCGGCCGAGGTCGTCGAGTCCGAGCGTCGCATCGCCGAGGAGACCACCCGCGCCGAGGGCAAGCCCGAGGCCGCGATCGCCAAGATCGTCGAGGGTCGCGTCAACGGCTTCTTCAAGGACGCCACGCTGCTCGGCCAGGCCTACGCCCTGGACAACAAGAAGTCGGTCCAGCAGATCCTGGACGAGGCCGGTGTCACCCTGAAGCGCTTCACCCGCATCAAGGTCGGCATCTGAGTCCGTTCGCGAACGCGACGGACACCGGACCCCGGTAGGGTCTGAAGCAGTCGTCCGCGCCCGCGCAGGACGACCGCAGATCTGACGAGGAGGCCATTGCCGTACGGGATACCGCGAGGACCCAAGGCAATGGCCTCCTTCGTATGTGCACGAGGAGATCTCCATGAACCAGGGCGCCGTACAGGGCGACGACAACAACGGCAAAAAGGCCGGCCGCTACATGCTGAAGCTGTCCGGAGAAGCCTTCTCCGGCGGTACCGGCCTCGGCGTCGACCCCGACGTCGTGCATGCCATCGCGCGTGAGATCGCGGCCGTCGTCCGCGACGGCGCGGAGATCGCGATCGTGATCGGCGGCGGCAACTTCTTCCGTGGCGCCGAGCTCCAGCAGCGCGGCATGGACCGGGCCCGCTCCGACTACATGGGCATGCTCGGCACCGTGATGAACTGCCTCGCCCTCCAGGACTTCCTGGAGAAGGAAGGCATCGACTCGCGCGTCCAGACCGCCATCACCATGGGCCAGGTCGCCGAGCCGTACATCCCGCTGCGCGCCGTGCGCCACCTGGAGAAGGGCCGCGTGGTCATCTTCGGTGCGGGCATGGGCATGCCGTACTTCTCCACCGACACCACCGCCGCCCAGCGCGCCCTGGAGATCGACGCCGAGGCGCTCCTCATGGGCAAGAACGGCGTGGACGGCGTCTACGACTCCGACCCGAAGGCCAACCCCGACGCGGTCAAGTTCGACGCCCTCGAGTACGGCGAGGTGATCTCCCGCGACCTGAAGGTCGCCGACGCCACCGCCATCACCCTGTGCCGGGACAACAACCTCCCGATCCTCGTCTTCGAACTGCTCACCGAGGGCAATATCGCTCGCGCGGTGAAGGGTGAGAAGATCGGCACGCTCGTGAGCGACCAGGGCACCCGGGCCTGACCCCCGAACCGGGAACCGCCCCGCGAGGGGATGGACAGAGCCCTGCCGGTCGTACCTACCGTGCAGGACACAACGCGACGACACGCAGGAGCATGTGGTGATCGAAGAGACCCTCCTCGAGGCCGAGGAGAAGATGGAGAAGGCTGTCGTGGTCGCCAAGGAGGACTTCGCCGCGATCCGCACCGGCCGTGCGCACCCGGCGATGTTCAACAAGATCGTGGCCGAGTACTACGGCGCCATCACCCCCATCAACCAGCTCGCGTCGTTCTCCGTGCCGGAGCCGCGCATGGCCGTGGTGACGCCGTTCGACAAGAGCGCGCTGCGCAACATCGAGCAGGCCATCCGCGACTCGGACCTGGGCGTGAACCCCAGCAACGACGGCAGCATCATCCGGGTGAACTTCCCCGAGCTGACCGAGGAGCGCCGCCGCGACTACATCAAGGTCGCCCGGACCAAGGCCGAGGACTCCAAGGTCTCCATCCGCGCCGTGCGCCGCAAGGCCAAGGACGCCCTCGACAAGCTCGTCAAGGACAAGGAGGCCGGCGAGGACGAGGTGCGCCGCGCCGAGAAGGAGCTGGACGACCTCACGGCGAAGCACGTCGCCCAGGTCGACGAGCTGCTCAAGCACAAGGAAGCCGAGCTCCTCGAGGTCTGATGAACGACTCTTCCTGGGGGCCCGCGGCCGGTACCGGCCGCGGGGGACCCGACCAGGGGCCCGCCCCGGCGGGTCCCGCACACGATCGGCATCAGGCGGCGCAGACTCGGCCCATGCCCATCGTGCCCGACGTTCCCCCCGGCGGATTCCAGGACGGTCACGGCCGGGGGGCCGCTCACCCGAGCGGTCCCCTGTTCCGTGACGACACGCCGCACGAGCACCCGCAGGAGCCCATGCCCAGCCCCACCCCGCCTTCCCCGCCCGCGCCGCCGGCGCCCCGGCAGAAGAAGAGCGCGGGGCGTGACCTGGGCGCGGCCATAGGGGTCGGTGTCGGACTCGGTGCCGTCATCGTCGCGTCGCTGTTCATCTGGAAGCCGGCGTTCGTCGGCGTGATAGCGGTCGCGGTCGTCGTCGGTCTGTGGGAGCTCACCTCCCGCCTCCAGGAGCGCAAGGCCATCAAGGCCCCGCTGGTACCGCTCGCGGTCGGCGGCGCGGCGATGGTCGTCGCCGGATACGTCCGGGGCCCCGAGGGCGCCTGGGTGGCGATGGCGCTCACCGCGCTCGCCGTGCTCGTCTGGCGCATGACGGAGCCTCCCGAGGGCTATCTGAAGGACGTCACCGCGGGCGTGTTCGCCGCGTTCTACGTGCCGTTCCTCGCGACCTTCGTGGCGATGCTCCTGACGGCGGACGACGGCGCGTGGCGGGTGCTGACCTTCCTGATCCTCACCGTCGTCAGCGACACGGGCGCGTACGCGGTCGGCTGGCGCTTCGGCAAGCACAAGCTGGCCCCGAGGATCAGCCCCGGGAAGACCCGCGAGGGCCTCCTCGGCGCGGTCGCCTTCGCGATGGCGGCGGGCGCGCTGTGCATGGAGTTCCTGATCGACGGCGGGTCCTGGTGGCAGGGTCTGGTCCTCGGCCTCGCGGTGGCGGCGAGCGCGACGCTCGGCGACCTCGGCGAGTCGATGATCAAGCGCGACCTCGGCATCAAGGACATGGGCACGCTGCTGCCGGGCCACGGCGGCATCATGGACCGCCTGGACTCGCTGCTGCCGACGGCGCCGGTGGTGTGGCTGCTGCTCGCGCTGTTCGTCGGAACCACCTGAGCACCACCGCGCATCAACGGTTCTGACCTGCGGTTCCTTACGGGAAGGGCTCGTCGTCCACAGGACGGCGAGCCCTTCCCCGTATCTCTGCGACACTGGTAGCACCATGCCCAAGCCCGGAGAACTCACTTTCGTCGCCCCCCGCGGAGCCAAGAAGCCGCCGCGGCACCTCGCCGACCTCTCGCCCGCCGAGCGCAAGGAAGCCGTCGCCGCGATCGGCGAGAAGCCGTTCCGCGCCAAGCAGCTGTCCACGCACTACTTCGCGCGGTACGCCCACGACCCCGCCGAGTGGACGGACATCCCGGCCGCCTCGCGCGAGAAGCTTGCCGGGGAGCTGCTGCCCGACCTCATGTCCGTCGTGCGGCACATCTCGTGCGACGACGACACCACCCGCAAGACGCTGTGGCGGCTGCACGACGGCACGCTCGTCGAGTCGGTGCTCATGCGCTACCCGGACCGGGTGACCATGTGCATCTCCTCGCAGGCCGGCTGCGGCATGAACTGCCCGTTCTGCGCGACCGGACAGGCCGGTCTCGACCGGAACCTGTCGACCGCCGAGATCGTGCACCAGATCGTCGACGGCATGCGCTCCCTGCGCGACGGCGAGGTCCCCGGCGGTCCCGCCCGCCTGTCGAACATCGTCTTCATGGGCATGGGCGAGCCGCTCGCCAACTACAAGCGGGTCGTCGGCGCCATCCGCCGCCTCACCGACCCCGAGCCCGACGGCCTCGGCCTCTCCCAGCGCGGCATCACGGTCTCCACCGTCGGTCTCGTGCCGGCGATGCTGCGTTTCGCCGACGAGGGCTTCAAGTGCCGCCTCGCCGTCTCGCTGCACGCCCCGGACGACGAGCTGCGCGACACCCTCGTGCCCGTCAACACGCGCTGGAAGGTCCGCGAGGTCCTCGACGCCGCCTGGGAGTACGCGGAGAAGTCCGGACGCCGGATCTCCATCGAGTACGCGCTCATCCGCGACATCAACGACCAGGCCTGGCGCGGCGACCTCCTCGGCCGCCTCCTCAAGGGCAAGCGGGTGCACGTCAACCTGATCCCGCTGAACCCGACGCCCGGCTCGAAGTGGACGGCCTCCCGGCCCGAGGACGAGAAGGCCTTCGTCGAGGCCATCGCGCGCCACGGCGTGCCGGTGACGGTGCGGGACACCCGAGGTCAGGAGATCGACGGTGCCTGTGGACAGCTGGCGGCCGCCGAGCGCTGAGCTTGTACTCTGTGCTCGCACACATCTTCATATTCCGACAGGGGAGCGCCACAGCGCTGAGAGTGCGGTAACCGTAGACCGCAGACCCTCTGAACCTTGCCCCGGTCATTCGGGGTAGGAAGTTCGGTCGTTTACTCAAGCTGTTGCGCCCTGCCCGCGTCCGGTCCCGCCGGTCGCGGGCAGGGCCGCGTCTCTTCCTGGTCATGCCCAGGAGGACATTCCAGTGAGCACCATCCCGGTGAGCATCAAGAAGGCCGCCGTCGTCGCGCTCGTCGCGGCGCTCGGCGTCACCACCCTCGCCGCGTGCGGCAGCGAGGACGCCCGTGAGGCGGCCGGCAAGAGCGACGCCCCGGCGCCGAAGAACGTCACCCTCGTGACCCACGACTCCTTCGCCGCCTCCAAGGAGGTCCTGGCGGACTTCACGAAGCAGACCGGCTTCACCGTCAAGGTCCTCAAGGCCGGTGACGCGGGCGAGGCCGTCAACAAGGAGATCCTGACCAAGGGCTCCCCGCAGGGCGACGTCTTCTTCGGCGTCGACAACACCCTGCTCTCCCGCGCCCTCGACAACGGGATCTTCGTCCCGTACGAGGCGAAGGGCCTGGACCGGGTCCCGGAGGCGTACCGGCTCGACAAGGAGCACCGGGTCACGCCGGTCGACTCCGGTGACATCTGCGTCAACTACGACAAGAAGTACTTCGCCGACAAGAAGCTCGCGCCGCCGGTGACCTTCGACGACCTGGCGAAGCCGGCGTACAAGGACCTGCTCGTCGTCGAGAACCCCGAGCGGTCCTCCCCGGGCCTCGGCTTCCTCCTCGGCACGGCCGCGAAGTACGGCGACGAGGGCTGGCAGGACTACTGGAAGAAGCTCAAGGCCAACGGCGTGAAGACCGTGGACAGCTGGGAGCTCGCCTACAACCAGGAGTTCTCCGGCTCGGCCGGCGGCAAGCAGGCCAAGGGCGACCGGCCGCTCGTCGTCTCCTACGCCTCCAGCCCGCCGGTCGAGGTGCTGTACGGCGAGCCGCAGCCGAAGGTGGCGCCGACCGGCGTCTCCACCGGCACCTGCTTCCGGCAGACCGAGTTCGCGGGCCTGCTGAACGGGGCGAAGAACCCCGAGGGCGGCAAGGCGCTGATCGACTTCCTGATCTCGAAGAAGTTCCAGGAGGACATGCCGCTCCAGATGTTCGTCAACCCCGTCGCGAAGGACGCGGCGCTGCCGGAGCTCTTCACGAAGCACGGCGTGGTCGTCGACAAGCCGGAGACCATGGCGCCGGACAAGATCGCCGCCAACCGTGACGCGTGGATCCAGCAGTGGTCGTCGCTCGTCGTGAAGTGACCCGTACGTGATCCGTGATGTGAAGGGGAGCGCGGCGCGGCTGGGCCTGATGGCCCTGCCCGTCGCGTTCTTCGCCGTCTTCTTCGCCTGGCCGGTCGTGTCGATCGTCGACCGGGGCCTCAGGCCCGACGGCTCCTGGGACCTCGGCAGGATCGGGGAGACCCTGACCCGGCCCGACATCCTGGACGTGCTCGGCTTCACGGTCTGGCAGGCGCTCGCCTCCACGGCCCTGACGCTGCTCGTCGCGCTGCCGGGGGCGTACGTCTTCGCGCGCTTCGACTTCCCCGGCAAGGGCGTGCTGCGGGCCGTCGTCACCGTCCCCTTCGTGCTGCCGACGGTCCTCGTCGGCACGGCGTTCCTCGCGCTCGTCGGCCGGAACGGGCTGACCGACGAGCTGTGGGGGCTGCGCCTCGACACGAGCGTGTGGGCGATCCTCCTCGCCCACGTCTTCTTCAACTACGCGGTCGTCGTCCGGACCGTCGGCGGCCTCTGGTCGCAGCTCGACCCGCGCCAGGAGGAGGCCGCCCGGGTCCTCGGCGCCTCCCGCTGGACGGCCTGGCGGACCGTGACCCTGCCCGCGCTGTGGCCGGCCGTGTCCGCGGCCGCCCTGATGGTCTTCCTCTTCACCTTCACCTCCTTCGGCATCGTCCAGATCCTCGGCGGGGACGCGTACTCCACCCTGGAGGCCGAGATCTACCGGCAGACCGCCCGGCTGCTCGACCTGCGCACGGCCGCCGTCCTCACCCTCGTGCAGTTCGCGGCCGTCGGCGCGATCCTCGCCGTGCACGCCCGGACGGTACGGCGACGGGAGACCGCGCTGCGGCTCGTGCCGCCCGAGCGGACCGCGCGCCGGCCGCGCGGGGCCGGCCAGTGGGCCCTGCTCGGCGGCGTCCTCGTCTCGGTGGCGCTGCTGATCCTGCTGCCGCTCGGTGTGCTCGTCGAGCGGTCCTTCGCCGCACCCGACGGGTACGGCCTGCGGTACTACCGGGCGCTCGGCGAGATCGACGACTCCGGCACCTTCCTCGTCCCGCCGCTCGAAGCCGTCGGGAACTCGCTCCGGTACGCGGTGGCCGCGACCGCCATCGCGGTCCTGATCGGCGGGCTCGCGGCGGCGGCGCTCACCCGGCGGGCCGGGCGGCTCGTGCGCGGCTTCGACGCGCTGCTCATGCTGCCGCTCGGGGTGTCGGCGGTCACGGTCGGCTTCGGCTTCCTCATCACCCTCGACGAGCCGCCCTTCGACCTGCGGGCCAGCTGGATCCTCGTACCGCTCGCGCAGGCCCTCGTCGGCGTGCCCTTCGTCGTACGGACGATGCTGCCGGTGCTCAGGGCGGTGGACGAGCGGCTGCGGGAGGCGGCGGCCGTGCTCGGCGCCTCGCCGTGGCGGGCCTGGCGGGAGGTGGACCTGCCGATGGTCCGGCGGGCGCTGCTCATCGCCGCCGGGTTCGCCTTCGCCGTCTCGCTCGGCGAGTTCGGCGCGACCGTCTTCATCGCCCGGCCGGACGCCCCGACGCTGCCGGTGGCGGTGGCCCGGCTGCTCGGGCGGCCCGGTGAGCTCAACTACGGACAGGCCATGGCCCTGTCGACGATTCTGATGGTGGTGTGCGCGGTGTCCCTGCTGCTGCTCGAACGGCTGCGCACCGACCGGACCTCCGGGGAGTTCTGATGCTGTCGATCGAGAACGCGACCGTACGGTTCGGGGAGCGGGCCGCGCTCGACGCCGTCGACCTGGAGGTCGCCGAGCACGAGACCGTCTGCGTCCTCGGCCCCAGCGGCAGCGGCAAGTCCACGCTCCTGCGGGTCGTCGCCGGTCTCCAGGGCCTCGACGGCGGCCGGGTGCTGCTCGGCGGTGCCGACCAGGCCGGGGTGCCGACCCACAAGCGGGGCGTCGGGCTGATGTTCCAGGACCACCAGCTGTTCCCGCAGAAGGACGTCGGCGGCAACATCGCCTTCGGGGCCCGGATGCGGGGCGCCGACCGGGCCGCGCAGGCGGAGCGCGTACGGGAGCTCCTCGACCTCGTCGGGCTGCCGGGGGCCGAGCGGCGCTCCGTCGGCGCGCTCTCCGGCGGCGAGCAGCAGCGGGTGGCGCTGGCCAGGGCGCTCGCGCCGCGGCCCCGGCTGCTGATGCTGGACGAGCCGCTCGGGCAGCTCGACCGGGGGCTGCGGGAGCGGCTCGTCGTCGAGCTGCGGCAGCTCTTCGGGCGGCTCGGGACGACGGTCCTGGCCGTCACCCACGACCAGGGCGAGGCCTTCGCGCTCGCCGACCGGGTCGTCGTCATGCGGGACGGGCGGATCGCCCAGTCGGGCGCGCCCGTGGAGGTGTGGTCGCGGCCCGCCTCGGAGTTCGTGGCGCGGTTCCTCGGCTTCGAGAACGTGGTGGCGGCACGGGTCGACGGCACGGTCGCCGAGACCGCCTGGGGTCCGGTGCCGGTACCGGAGGGCTCGCCGCGGGGCGAGCGACGGCTGCTCGTACGGCCCGGGGGAGTGCGGCTCACGGCGGACGACGGCTGGACCGTCGTGTCGCGGACCTTCCGGGGCAGCCATGTCGTCGTACGGCTCCGCCGGGGCGACGGGCCGCCGCTGGAGGCGGAGCTGCCGCTGCGGGAGGCGCCGGAGGTGGGCGCCGGGGTGGGCGTGGAGTTCCGGGCGGCGGACGTGGTGGTCCTGGGGGAGGGCACCCCGCAGCGGATGCGGTGAGTTTCCTCCGGCGGAAGAGTCTTCTCCTGTGTGCGTCGTTCTTTCGACGAGGGCGCCGTCGACCGTGCCGGAGGAGAGCCGTGGGTCAGCTGCTGAGAGTCCAGAACTTCAACGTCTCGTCCGACGGGTTCGGCGCCGGTGAGGGGCAGAGCCTGGAGCGGCCGTTCGGCCACGCGGACCCGGGGGAGATGTTCTCCTGGGCCGGGGCCACGGCGAGCTGGCCGATGCGGACCGACCCCGGCGGCAGCCGGGGGCTCGACGACTACCTGACGCGGGACTTCGCGCGGAACATCGGTGCCGAGATCATGGGCCGCAACAAGTTCGGGCCCCAGCGCGGCCCCTGGCGGGACGAGGAGTGGCGGGGCTGGTGGGGGGACGAGCCGCCGTTCCACACGCCCGTCTTCGTCCTCACCCATCACCCGCGCCCCTCGTTCACCCTCTCCGACACCACGTTCCACTTCGTCGACGCCGATCCGGCGACGGTCCTGGAGACGGCCCGTGAGGCGGCCGACGGCAAGGACGTCCGGCTCGGCGGCGGTGCGGCGACGGTCCGGGAGTTCCTCGACGCCGGGCTCGTCGACACCCTGCACGTCGCCGTCTCGCCGCTGGAGCTCGGCGCGGGGTCACGGCTCTGGGAGTCGCCCGAGGAGCTCCTCGACCGGTACCACCGCGACGTCGTGCCCAGTCCGGGCGGCAGGGTGACGCACCACCTGTTCTGGCGGAAGGAGCCGTAGTCCTACGCGGCGGCGAGCCGCTCCAGGGCGGCCGGGGCCTCGTCGACCGAGTCGACCAGGGCGATCCTCGCCGCCATCGGACGGCCGGCGGCGAGGGTCTCCAGGAGGGGCCAGGCGGGGAGGCGGCTCGTCCAGTGGGCGCGGTCGACCAGGACCATCGGGGTCGGGGCGCCCCGTGACCCGTAGTAGTTCGGCGTCGCGTTGTCGAAGATCTCCTGGACCGTGCCGGCCGCGCCCGGCAGGAAGACGGCGCCCGCGGTGGAGCGGGCGAGGAGGCCGTCCTCGCGGGTCGCGTTGGCGAAGTACTTCGCCACGTGGCCGGCGAAGGCGTTCGGCGGTTCGTGGCCGTAGAACCAGGTGGGGATGCCGACCGAGTCCCCGCCGTGCGGCCACCCGGCCCGTACGTCGAAGGCGGCGCGGGCCCACTCCGTCACCGAGGGGGCGAAGGACGGGACGCCGGAGAGGAGCGCGAGGGCCTTCGGCAGGGTCTCGTCCTCGAACGGGGCGAGGTACGCCCCGAGGTTGGCGGCCTCCATAGCGCCGGGGCCGCCGCCGGTCGCCACGGTGAGGCCGGAGCGGGCGAGCGTCCTGCCGAGCCGCGCCGCTCCCGCGTACGCCTCCGTGCCGCGGCCCATCGCGTGTCCTCCCATCACGCCGACGACCCGCGCGCCCGCGAGGAGCTCGTCGAGGGCGTCGGAGACGGCGTCGTCGTGGACCGCGCGGAGCATCGAGGCGAGGATGTCGCCGTCGGCCCTGGTCCGGCCGAACCAGGCGTACGCGAGGGCGTCGGGCGTCGCCTCGTACCCCGCCGGGCCGGATATGCCGGCGTAGAGCTCCTCGGGTGCGTACAGCCCGGAGCGGTACGGGTCGAACGGCAGGTCGGGGACGGGCGGGAAGACGAGGGCGCCGTCGGCGCCGACCTTGGCGGCGGCCTCCGGCTCCATGGGGCAGCCGAGGAAGACCGCCTCGGCGGTGGAGGCCGAGAGCAGGGCGAAGGTCCGGTCCCGCAGGTCGATCGACTGGACGCGGAGCCCGGCGAGCGCGCCGGGTCCGGCGACGGCCGCGTCGAACTCGTCGAGCGTGTGGATCTCGCGGCCGTGCCCGCGGGGGCCGGGCGGGAGATGGGCCGGGGGGAGCGTCGCCATGGCCCCACGATAGGGGCCGCCTCCGGCAGCGGCCCCCGGTGGAGCGGTCAGCCCGTCAGCGGCAGGGCCGCGAGTTCGGCGACGAGCCAGGTCAGCGGCAGGAAGACGGCGAGGAGGGCGCCCGCGCGGAGCAGCGCGGTGGTGCGCAGGGCGGCGGGCGGGGCGCCGAGGCGGAGGAGGGCCTCGGTGGTGCGGGCGCGGTACTGCCGGGATTCGAGGGCGGCGGTGAGGAGCGTGGCGGTGGTGCAGGCGACGACGAGGCCCGCGCCGAGGGCGGTGAGCGGTCCGAACGCGCCGGGTTCGGTGCCCGTCGAGTAGAGCGCCGCCGCGGCGAGCGTCCCGGAGAGGACCGCGCTGACCACGCCGAGCGGGCGGCCGATGCGCCGGGAGTCGTCCATGAGGACGCGGCCCGCGAGGAGCCGGACGGCGCCGGGGCGGACCGACTGGAGCAGCCGTCCGCAGCCGTACGTGATGCCGGGGCCCGCGAGCGCGAGGCCGAGGGCGGTGAGGACCCAGCCGGCGAGGACCCCGGCCGGGCTGCCGTCGAAGTGGCCGGGGAGCGGCAGGCCGTCCTCGGCGCCGCCGCGTCCCGCGTACGTCTCGACGGCGAGGCCGGTCGCGATGAGTGCGACGCCCCAGGGGAGGCCGGTCGGCACGGGCTTCTCGGCGCCCTCGGGCGCGGCGGGCGCGGAGCGCGGGCGCAGGGCGAGCCCGGCGGCGGTGGCGGCGACGACCGGCAGGATCGCGAGGAGGGTGAGGGCGGCGGCGAGCGGCATCGGCTGGTCGGCGGCGAGCAGGTCGGCCGCCGCCCCGTCGAAGGGCAGGCCGGTGATGTCGCCGCGCAGGTGCAGGTAGACGAGGAGCGCGACCGTCGAGCCGAGCGTGCAGGCCACGGCCGTCGAGGCGGCCGCGACGGCGGTGAGCCGGACTGGTCCGAGACCGACGGCGGAGAGGCCGGGGCGCGGCCGGGTGCTGGGGTCGGTCCGGGCGACGGCGACGGCGAACTGGACGGTGGCGGCGAGCGGCAGGACGCACCACAGCAGGCGCAGGACCGACGACGAGGACTGGGCCGGGTGCCCGACGGCGTATCCGAGGGTGCAGAGCAGCAGGAATCCCACGCCGGCGGCCGCGGCGGCGACGAGGAGCCGCCGGGTCTGGACGAGCGGGTGGGACCCGCGGGCTAGACGGAGAGCGAGCACGCGGCGACGCCCTCCGCCCCTGACGCCGGGGGTACGGTGCCGACCCGGCGTCCGTCGAGGAGGGCGACCGCCCGGTCGGCGAGCGCCGCGACCTCGGGGTCGTGGGTGGCGAGGAGCACGGTGATGCCGTGCGAGCGGGCGGCGGCGGTGAGGGTGCGCAGGACCTGGGCGCCGTCGGCACGGTGCAGCGCGGCGGTGGGTTCGTCGGCGAAGAGCACCGAGGGGGTGGTGACGAGGGCGCGGGCGATGGCGATCCGCTGGCGCTGCGAGTGGGTGAGGGCGTGCGGGCGCTTGCGGGCGCAGGCGCCGATGTCGAGCCGTTCGAGCCACTCGGTCGCGGCGGTCCTGGCGGCGCGGTGGGAGACGCCCCGGAGGAGCAGGGGGAGGGCGGTGTTCTCCCAGCCGTTCAGTTCGGGCACGAGGCCGGGCTCGGGGTCGATCCAGCCGAAGCGCTCGCGTCGGAGCCGTTCGCGCTGGGCGCCGCCGAGGGTGTGCACGGGGCTGCTGTTGAACCAGATCTCGCCCTGCTGGGCGACGAGCTGGCCGGACAGGCAGCGCATGAGGGTGGTCTTGCCGCTGCCGCGCGGGCCGACGAGGGCGAGGATCTCGCCCTCGCGGACGCCGAGGGAGACGCCGCTGAGGGCGTCCGAACCGCCGAGGGCGCAGTGCAGGGAACGCGCCCAGAGCACGTCGTTGTCCGGTGGGGCCATCGCGTACACCTCGAAGTCGGATCTGATGTGTATTCCCCCCGTCGTCCCCCGTACGGGGGAACGAGGGGACCGGCCTGTGGGTCACTCGGCACGGTAAGGATTCAGATCCGCTTGTAGAAACAGCACACGGCCCGGGTCGCCGCCATCCACTCGGATGGCGGCATACCCGGGCCGCGGGGGTCACGCCGTGAGGGCGGCGTGATGCCGTCGGACCGCTGAGGGTCGGGTCCGCAGGACCTTTAGAGCTTGGTCCACGCCTCGGTGAGCACGTTGCGCAGGATGCCCTCGATCTCGTCGAAGGTGCCCTGGTCGGCGATCAGCGGCGGGGCCAGCTGGATGACCGGGTCGCCACGGTCGTCGGCGCGGCAGTACAGGCCGGCGTCGTACAGCGCCTTGGAGAGGAAGCCGTACAGGACGCGCTCCACCTCCTCGTCGTTGAAGGACTCCTTGGTGGCCTTGTCCTTGACGAGCTCGATGCCGTAGAAGAAGCCGTTGCCGCGGACGTCGCCGACGATCGGGAGGTCGTGCAGCTTCGACAGCGTCGAGTAGAAGGCGCCCTCGTTGTCCAGCACGTGCTGGTTGAGGCCCTCCTTGTCGAAGATGTCGAGGTTGGCGATGGCGACGGCCGAGGAGACCGGGTGGCCGCCGAAGGTGTAGCCGTGCAGGAAGGTGTTGTCGCCCTTGTAGAACGGCTCGGCGATGCGGTCCGAGACGATGCAGGCACCGATCGGGGAGTAGCCCGAGGTCATGCCCTTGGCGCAGGTGATCATGTCCGGCACGTAGCCGAACTTGTCACAGGCGAACATCGTGCCGAGGCGGCCGAAGGCGCAGATCGTCTCGTCGGAGACGAGCAGCACGTCGTACTGGTCGCAGATCTCGCGGACGCGCTGGAAGTAGCCGGGCGGCGGCGGGAAGCAGCCACCGGCGTTCTGCACCGGCTCCAGGAAGACGGCCGCGACGGTCTCGGGGCCCTCGAAGAGGATCTGCTGCTCGATCTGGTCGGCGGCCCAGCGGCCGAAGGCCTCGGGGTCGTCGCCGTGGATCGGGGCGCGGTAGATGTTGGTGTTCGGCACCTTGTGCGCGCCGGGGACCAGCGGCTCGAAGGGGGCCTTCAGGGCCGGCAGACCGGTGATGGACAGGGCGCCCTGCGGGGTGCCGTGGTAGGCGACCGCACGCGAGATGACCTTGTACTTGGTGTGCTTGCCCTGCAGCTTGAAGTACTGCTTGGCGAGCTTCCACGCGGTCTCGACGGCCTCGCCGCCACCGGTGGTGAAGAAGACCTTGTTCAGGTCGCCCGGGGCGTAGTCGGCGAGGCGCTCCGCGAGCTCCACGGCCTTGGGGTGCGCGTACGACCACACGGGGAAGAACGCGAGCTCCTGGGCCTGCTTGTACGCGACCTCGGCGAGCTCCTTGCGGCCGTGACCGGCGTTGACCACGAACAGGCCGGCGAGGCCGTCGAGGTAGCGCTTGCCCTTGTCGTCGAAGATGTAGGTGCCCTCACCGCGGACGATGGTGGGGACGGGGTTGTTCTCGTACGACGACATGCGGGTGAAGTGCATCCACAGGTGGTCGTAGGCGGTCTTGGACAGGTCCTGGCTCACGGCTATCGGGTTCCCCACATATAGGTCTGCTTCTTGAGCTTCAGGTAGACGAAGCTCTCGGTGGAGCGCACCCCGGGGAGGGTGCGGATGCGCTTGTTGATCACATCCAGGAGGTGGTCGTCGTCCTCGCAGACGACTTCCACCATGAGGTCGAAGGAGCCCGCGGTCATCACCACGTACTCGCATTCGGCCATGGCCGTCAGCGCCTCCGCAACCGGATCGAGGTCACCCTCGACGTGGATGCCGACCATCGCCTGCCGTCGGAAACCCACGGTGAGCGGGTCGGTGACGGCGACGATCTGCATGACGCCCTGGTCGAGCAGCTTCTGTACGCGCTGGCGGACGGCGGCCTCGGAGAGGCCGACGGCTTTGCCGATCGCCGCGTAGGGGCGGCGACCGTCCTGCTGGAGCTGTTCGATGATTGCCAGGGAGACGGCATCGATCGTCGGGGACGAACCGGTTCCGGTTCTGGAGTCTGTGCTTCGACTGGCCACACCTCACTGTGCACCGAGACTCGTCGTTCTGGCAACCCTGGACCGATGTAATTCGTTGCGAGCAGCCCTGGATCTCACTGAATCCGAAGTTGGCGGGGGGCGGGCCTGTTGAAAGCGTCTGCCGAGCGATTAGGCTGAGGTGTCCCAGGAATCGGGACGCCGCACAACGATGTGCGACGACAGAACGTGACAGGAGGGGTGGCCACGTGACCACCGAGCTGCGCCGGCTGCGTAACTACATCAACGGGGAGTTCCGTGACGCGGCCGACGGCCGCACCATCGAGGTGGTCAACCCGGCCACCGGCGAGGTCTACGCGACCTCCCCGCTCTCCGGCCAGGCCGACGTCGACGCCGCCATGGAGGCCGCCGCGGCCGCCTTCCCCGCCTGGCGCGACACGACCCCGTCCGAGCGGCAGAAGGCGCTCCTCAAGATCGCCGACGCCTTCGAGGCCCGCGCCGACGAGCTCGTCGCCGCCGAGGTCGAGAACACCGGCAAGCCGATCGCGATGACCGCCAGCGAAGAGGTTCCGCCGATGGTGGACCAGATCCGCTTCTTCGCCGGTGCCGCCCGCATGCTGGAGGGCAAGTCCGCCGGCGAGTACATGGAGGGCATGACCTCCATCATCCGCCGCGAGCCCATCGGCGTCTGCGCCCAGGTCGCGCCGTGGAACTACCCGATGATGATGGCCGTGTGGAAGTTCGCCCCGGCCCTCGCCGCGGGCAACACCGTCGTCCTCAAGCCCTCGGACACGACCCCCGCGTCGACCGCCCTGATGGCCGAGATCATCGGCGAGATCGTCCCCAAGGGCGTCTTCAACGTCATCTGCGGCGACCGCGAGACCGGCCGCGCGATGGTCGAGCACCCGACCCCGGCCATGGCCTCCATCACCGGCTCCGTCCGCGCCGGCATGCAGGTCGCCGAGTCGGCGTCCAAGGACGTCAAGCGCGTCCACCTGGAGCTGGGCGGCAAGGCCCCCGTCGTCGTCTTCGAGGACACCGACATCGAGGCCGCCGTCGGCGACATCTCCGTCGCGGGCTTCTTCAACGCGGGCCAGGACTGCACCGCCGCCACCCGCGTCCTCGTCCACGAGTCGATCCACGACGAGTTCGTCGCCGCGCTCGCCAAGGCCGCCTCCGAGACGAAGACCGGCCAGCCGGACGACGAGGACGTGCTCTACGGCCCGCTCAACAACGCCAACCAGCTGAAGCAGGTCTCCGGCTTCATCGAGCGCCTCCCCGCGCACGCCAAGGTCGAGGCCGGCGGCCACCGTGTCGGCGACAAGGGCTACTTCTGGGCCCCGACCGTCGTCTCCGGCCTCAAGCAGGACGACGAGATCATCCAGAACGAGGTCTTCGGCCCCGTCATCACCGTCCAGTCCTTCACGGACGAGGCCCAGGCCCTGGAGTTCGCCAACGGCGTCGAGTACGCCCTGGCCTCCTCCGTCTGGACCAAGGACCACGCGCGCGCGATGCGCATGTCCAAGAACCTCGACTTCGGCTGCGTGTGGATCAACACCCACATCCCGCTCGTCGCCGAGATGCCCCACGGCGGCTACAAGAAGTCCGGCTACGGCAAGGACCTCTCCTCGTACGGCTTCGAGGACTACACGCGCATCAAGCACGTCATGACCTCCCTGGGCTGATCGGCCCCGCCCTCCCCGCGCGGCCCCGAGACCTTGATCGACAAGGTGTCGGGGCCGCGCCCCGTTGTTCGACGGACCGTCCATTGCCGCAGGTCCCGACCGGTCGGGATGCTGCTGCGGTGAGAGCGATAGCCAGGAACACCATGTCCCGCCGGTCCCTGCTGCGCGGGACGGCCGGCCTCGGCGCCGCGACCCTGCTGGCCGGCTGCGGAGTGCCCCCCGCGTACGTCGACGAGAGCCGGCGGGCCGCCCGTGACCTCTCCGCCCGCGACCGCACGCTGGAGTTCGCCAACTGGCCCCTCTACATCGACACCGACGACGAGGACACGGCCAAGCGCCCCACCCTGAACGCCTTCCGCGAGCGCACCGGGATCTCCGTCCGCTACACGGAGGAGATCAACGACAACGACGAGTTCTTCGGCAAGATCGGCCCGTCCCTGATGAACGGGCAGGAGCCCGGCCGGGACCTCGTCGTCGTCAGCGACTGGATGGCCGCGCGCTTCGTCCGCCTCGGCTGGGTCCAGGAGATGGACCGCGAGGGCCAGCCCAACGTCGACCGGCACATCGACCCCCAGCTCCACTCGCCCGCCTTCGACCCCGGCCGGCTGCACACCGTGCCCTGGCAGTCCGGGATCACCGGCATCGCGTACAACCGCAGGAAGCTCGGCCGGGAACTGCGCTCCACCAAGGAGCTGTGGGCCGACGACCTGCGCGGCAAGGTCACCCTGCTCTCCGGCCTCGACGAGTCCTTCTCGCTGCTCATGCAGGGCAACGGCGTCGACGTGACGAAGTGGACCGAGGACGACTTCCACACCATGTGCGACCAGGTCGAGAAGCTCGTCCGCGCCAAGCACGTCCGCCGCTTCACCGGCAACGACTACATCAAGGACCTCTCCAGCGGCGACGTGCTCGCCTGCCAGGCGTACTCCGGCGACGTCATCCAGCTCCAGGCCGACAACCCCGACATCGAGTTCGTCGTCCCCGAGGAGGGCGCCGAGCTGTGGGCCGAGTCGCTCATGATCCCCAACCGGGCCCAGCACAAGGCCAACGCCGAGAAGCTGATCGACTACTACTACGAGCCCGAGGTCGCCGCGGAACTCGCCGCCTGGGTCAACTACGTCTGCCCGGTCCCCGCAGCCCAGAACGTCCTCGCCGACTCCGGAGACGAGGACCTCGTGGCCCTCGCGGAGGACCCGCTGATCTTCCCCGACACCGCCATGCGGAGCCGTCTCGCCATCCCGCGGGACATCGGGGCGGACGAGCGGGTGGCGTTCTCGAAGCGGTGGAACGCGATCGTCGGGCTGTGACGCCCGGAGGCCAGGACGGGCTGTGACGCCCGGAGGCCAGGACGGGCTGCGGCGCCTGAGGCCAGGACGGGCTGCGGCGCCCGGTGGGGCCAGGACGGGCCGTGGCGCCCGGGGCGGCCCCGCCGGTCAGTCCGGCAGGCCGTACGCCGCCACCATCAGGCCGAGGGCCGTCCGGTTCATGTCCTGGCCCTTCGCGTCCGTCGCGTTGACGCTGTAGACGAGGGTGCGGGAACCGTCCCGCGTCGAGGCGACGGCCGTGTTGTAGCCCCAGCGGCCACCCGTCTTGCCCCACACCTCGCGCCCGCCCAGCCGCTTCATCGAGAGGCCGGCGGAGTAGGCGGCCGGCTTCCCGGTCGTGGCGTCCGGGACGTGCGGCAGCGTGAACATCTCCTCCAGGAGCGGCCCGCGCACGACCCGGCCGGCGAACAGCTCCCGGACGAACCGTTCCAGGTCGGCGGTGGTCGACACGAGGTCGCCCGCCGCCCAGCCGTCCGTCGCCGGCCACACGGAGACGTCCCGCAGGCCGATGGTCCCGTCGTCGAGCCGCATGGTCTGGTAGCCGTGGTTGTACGGGCCGCTGATCTCCGCCGCCGTACCCGGCAGGTACGTGTCCCGCAGGCCGAGCGGGCGCAGGATCCGGCGCTCCACCTGCCGCTCGAAGGAGTCGCCGGTGACCCGCTCCACCAGAAGCCCGGCGATCGTGTACCCGATGTTCAGGTAGTGCTGCCGGGTGCCCGGCCGGAACTCGCGCGGCTTCGCCGTCGCCGAGCGGACCATCGCCCCGGGGGAGTGGACGGTGAAACGGTTCGCGTACCACTCCTCCACGGTCGTGCCCGGGAAGTCGGGCGCCGGGATGCCGTGGGTGTGGTTCAGGAGCTGCCGGACCGTCACGGTGGCGTACCGGCCGGGGATCAGCTCCGGCAGGTACGCGCGCGCCGGCCGGTCCAGATCGATCCGGCCCTCGGCGGCGAGCTGGAGGACGGTCGCCGCCGTGAAGACCTTCGTCACCGAACCGGCCCGGAAGCGGGCCGCCGGGTCGGCCGGGGCGCCGCTCTCCAGGTCGTGGACGCCCGCGCCGCCCTGCCAGGTGCCCTCCGTGCCGCCGACCCGGACGAGCGCGGCCGTCGCGTCGGCGCGGGGGAGTCCGGCGATCACGGGGCCCAGGTCGGGACCCGACGCCTGCACGGCGGTCGCGGTCGCGGGCGTCCCGGCGAAGGCCGGCGTCAGGGCCGGGCCCGTCGCCACGCCCAGGACCAGGGTGGCGGCGAGCAGTGCGCGGACGGACTTCCTCATGGTCAACTCCGTGGGTGTGAGCCGTTGTTCTCGATGGCTCCATCCTGCTGACCTGCGGCGGCGGGTGGATCGCCCGCACCGGCGGTCATGCCGGGGTCAGGGCCTCCCCGGTACGGGGGAGGCGCCTCCCCCGGGCGGGGGAGAGCCCGCCGCGACGAGCCCCGTCTCGTACGCGCAGATCACCGCCTGGATGCGGTCGCGCAGCCCGAGCTTCGCGAGCACGTTCCCCACGTGGGTCTTCACCGTGTGGTCGCTCACCACCAGCTCCGCCGCGATCTCCGCGTTCGACAGCCCGCGGGCGAGCAGCAGCAGCGTCTCCCGCTCGCGCCCGGTGAGGACGTCCAGGCGGGGATCGGGGCCGCCCGCCGCGGGCCGCTCCCGCCGCCCGTACCGCGCGTACTGCTCCACGAGCCGCCGCGCGACGGACGGCGCGAGCAGTGAGTCGCCCGCCGCCACCACCCGTACCGCGTGGACCAGGTCGTCCCTGCGCACGTCCTTGAGGAGGAAGCCGCTCGCGCCCGCGTGCAGCGCCTCGTACACGTACGCGTCGGTGTCGAAGGTCGTCAGGATCACCGTCCGGCAGGCGGACTCGGCACTGATCGTCCGGCAGGCCTCGATGCCGTCGGTCCGGGGCATCCGGATGTCGAGGAGCGCCACGTCGGGCGCGTGGCGCCGCACGGCCTCGACGGCCTCCGCCCCGTCGCCCGCCTCGGCCACCACCTCGATGTCCGGCTGCGCGTCCAGGATCATCGCGAAGCCGCTGCGGACCAGTTCCTGGTCGTCGGCGACCACCACACGGATCGTCATTCCCCCACCCCCGTCGTCTTCGCCGCAGACGGTACGGGAAGCAGCACCCGCACCTCGAAGCCGCGGCCGCCGGGGCCGGGGCCCGCCTCCGCCGTGCCGCCGTGCGCGGCTGCCCGCTCCCGGACGCCGACCAGGCCGTGCCCGTGCGGGCCGGGGCCCGGCCCCCTCCCGTCGTCCGTGACCGTCACCCGCAGCACCCCGTCCCCGTACGCCAGCCGCACGTCGGCCCGGCCCGCTCCGGCGTGCCGGACCACGTTCGTCAGGGCCTCCTGCACGATCCGGTACGCGCTCGCGCCCGTGGCCGCCGGCAGCGCCCGCACCCCGCCCTCGGTCTCGTACCCGACGGCGAGACCGCTCGCCCGTACGCGCTCCACGAGCTCGGGGATCCCCGCGAGGCCGGGCTGCGGCTCCCGCGGTGCCGCAGCCGTCCGCTCCTCGCCCTCGCGCAGGAGCCCCAGCATCTGGCGGAGCTGGACCATCGCCTCGCGGCCCGTCTCCGAGATCGCGTCGAACGCGGCCTCGGCGCGCTCCGGCGCCGTCCTGACCGCCACCGGCCCCGCCTCCGCCTGCACGACCATCAGGCTCACCGCGTGCGACAGGATGTCGTGCATCTCCCGCGCGATCCTGGCCCGTTCGCGGGCGGCGGCCCGCTCGGCCTCGATCCGGTGTGCCCGCTGCCGGGCGTCCTGGAGCCGCCCGAAGACGTAGGCGGCGCCGAACACGAAGAGCGAGAAGGTCAGTTCGCGCGCGGACCGGGTGTTGAGCCAGACCGAGAGAGGCACGGCGACGAGCAGCAGTGCCGCCGTCACCGACCGCTTCCACGGCGGCGAGAGCACGGCGACCGTGTAGACGCTGACGAGCCCCGTGTACGGCAGCGGTTGCCCCGGCCCTTCGACGGCCAGCTTGTACAGCGCGCTCGCCGCGAGGATGGCGAGCAGCACGGTCAGGGGCGCCCGGCGCCGCCAGACGAGCGGCAGCACGGTGAGCGTCGTCAGGCCGTACGCAGGCCAGGTCGCCGGTTCGAGCTCGGGCCCGCGCGGCACCACGAACGGCATCGTCACCGCGGCCTGCACCAGCAGGGCGATCCCGATGTCCACTGCCCACGGGTTCGCCCCGCCCCATCGGCGCACCCGCTCCCACCGGGCGCGCGCCTCCCCCCGAACGCCCATCAGTCGAGTGTCTCCCGCAGGACGGACCTGAGGGCGTCGACGCGGTTCGTGGTGATCGAGTCGACGCCGTGCGCGACGAGTCGGCGCATGGTGCGGGCGGTGTCGGCCGTCCAGGCGGAGACGAGGAGGCCGTCCCGGTGGACGCGGTCCGCGAGGTCGCGGCCGACGAGCCCGAAGCGGTAGTTGAGCCACTTCGGGCGGACCGCGTCGAGGAGCACGCGCCGGGGCGGGGCGAGGGTCGTCCACGTCATCGCGATCTCGGCGGCCGGGTCGGCGGCCCGCACGTGGAGCATCGCGACCGCCCCCGCGCAGTAGTACGTCCGCTCGCCCGCCCCGGCCTCGCGGACCGTGCCGACGATCTTCCGGACGGACTCCTCGTTCCCGCCGGGCAGGTCCAGCATCAGCCGGTGGTCCCCGGCGGCCAGGATCGCCTCGCGCAGCGTCGGCACCCCGCCGTACGTGAGCTCGCGGACCTGCGCGTGCGTCAGCGCGGCGAGCGGCCGGTCGTGGCCCCAGAGCCGCTTGAGGGTGTCGTCGTGGAGGAGGACGGGCACCCCGTCCTTCGTGAGCCGGACGTCGACCTCGACCGCGTCCGCCCCCCGCTCGATCGCCGAGGCGATCGAGCGGAGCGTGTTCTCGCGGACGCGGTACGGGTCCCCGCGGTGGGCTACGGCAGTGACGGTGCGCATGGCCTCATTCTGGCTCCGCCGTCAGCGCGCCAGCCAGCCGTCGGTGTACGTGTCGATCTCGGCGGCGATGCGGGTCTTGCCGGCCGCGTCGAGGAAGGAGGCCTCCACCGCGTTCTTCGCGAGGGCGGCGATCCCGCGCTCGTCGAGGCCGAGGAGCCGGGCGGCGACCGCGTACTCGGTGTTGAGGTCCGTGCCGAACATCGGCGGGTCGTCGCTGTTGACGGTGACGAGGACCCCGGCGTCGACCATCTGCCGGATCGGGTGCTCGTCGAGGGTGGCGACGGCCCGCGTGGCGATGTTGGAGGTCGGGCAGACCTCCAGGGCGATGCGGTGCTCGGCGAGGTGTGCGAGGAGCTCGGGGTCCTTGACCGAGCTGGTGCCGTGGCCGATGCGCTCGGCGCCGAGCTCCCGGATCGCGTCCCAGACCGTCTCGGGGCCGGTCGTCTCGCCCGCGTGCGGGACGGAGTGCAGGCCGGCGGCGCGGGCCAGGTCGAAGTACGGCTTGAACTGCGGGCGCGGGACGCCGATCTCCGGGCCGCCGAGCCCGAAGGAGACCAGGCCCTCGGGACGGAGCCCGTCGGTGGTGGCGAGGCGCGCGGTCTCCTCGGCGGAGACGAGGCCGGCCTCGCCGGGGATGTCGAAGCACCAGCGCAGGACCGTGCCGAACTCCGACTCGGCCGCCTTGCGGGCGTCCTCGATGGCCTCCATGAAGGCCCGCTCGTCGATGCCGCGGCGGGTGGAGGAGTACGGCGTGATGGTCAGCTCGGCGTACCGGATGTTCTGCCGGGCCATGTCCCGGGCCACCTCGAAGGTGAGGAGGCGGACGTCCTCGGGGGTGCGGACCAGGTCGACGACCGAGAGGTAGACGTCGATGAAGTGCGCGAAGTCGGTGAACGTGAAGTAGTCGCTCAGGGCCTCCGGGTCCGTGGGGACCTTCGAGTCCGGGTGCCGGGCGGCGAGCTCGGCGACGATCCGGGGCGAGGCGGAGCCGACGTGGTGGACGTGCAGCTCGGCCTTGGGCAGGCCCTCGATGAAACGGTGGAGATCGGTCATCAGGTCATCGTAGGCCGGGCGGGTCCCCCGCACGGGTGAGGTCGTAACATGGCGTGACCACGATGGGGGAGGCCCATGTCTGAGAACCGAGACCAGCCGCAGGGCGGCGGCTACGACCCGGCGGACCCGTGGGCGCCGCCGAACCGGGACGGGGTGGAGCTGAGCAAGGAGCAGTCCCCGCAGCCCGCCGCGCCGCCGCAGCCGTCCGTGCACGACCAGCAGACGGTCGTGTCCATGCCCGGCGTGCCCGACGCCGGCCAGGTGCCGCCGCCCCCGGTCGCCCCCGGCGGCCCGGCGGCGACGACGCCGGGGTACGGCTACCCGGCGGCCACGCCGACGCCCACCCCGGGATACGGCTACCCGGCCGCGACCCCGCCCGCGGGCGCTTCCGGATACGGCTATCCGTCCCCGTCCCCGTCCTACGGCGCGGGATACGGCCAGCCGGGCTGGCCCCAGCAGCCGCAGAACAACGGGATGGCCATCGCCGCGATGGTCGTCGGCATCTGCGGCGTCGTGCTCGCCTTCTGCTCGTACGGCATCCTCGGCCTGGTCCTGGGCGGCGTCGCGCTGCCCCTCGGCATCGTGGCCCGGAAGCGTGCCGTGCGGGGCGAGGCCGGCAACAAGGGCCAGGCCGTCGCCGGCATCGTGCTCGGCTCGATCGGCATCGCCTTCGGCATCATCGGCATCGTGCTCATCACGGTCATTGCGATGAACGCGGACGAGTGGAGCGAGAGCGGCGACGACCCCTGGTCGTCGACCGGGACGTCCCTCAGCGTTCCCCGCTGAGCGGCCGGCACCCCGGCCACCGGCAGCCGCGAAGGGCCCGCACCCGAGGGGGCGGGCCCTTCGCCGTACGGCCGGCCGGCCCTACCGCCGGCGGGTACGTACCCGCCGGCCGGCCGCGGCGCTAGCGGGCCGCGGTGCTAGCAGGCCGTGGCGCGCAGCCGGTCCCGCGCCTCCATCAGCGCGAAGCCCAGCAGGTTCAGCCCGCGCCACCGCGCCGGGTCCTGCGCCCGCGGGTCGTCGGCGTCGAGCCCGATGCCCCAGATCCGGTCCACCGGGCTGGCCTCCACGAGCACCCGCGAGCCCGTCGAGAGCAGGTACGAGCGCAGGGCCTCGTCCGAGGCGAACTTGTGCGCGCTGCCCTCGACGACGATCCCGAACCGCTCCCGCTCCCACACCGCCTCGTCGAAGCCCCGGACCAGCCGGCCCGCCTTCTTCGCCTCCGCGGGCGTACGGGCGGAGAGCGCGGCGCGCTCGGCCTCGGCGTCGCCGAAGAGGCGCGCCTTCGCCGCCATCATCCAGTGCTCGGCCGTCTCGTAGCGCACTCCGTCGACGACGAAGGGTGCCGGCCACCACTGGCTCAGGCAGCTCGCCGAGAGACGGCCCGAGGGGTGCGGACGGTGGCCCCAGAAGAGCAGCCACTTGACCCGCTCACCCCCGGTGACCTGCTGCGTCAGCTCGTCGATCTTGTTCATGCATGCGAGTGTGGCATCCGCCACGGACACTCCGTACGGAGATTTTCCGGCGGCCTCGACATATGGTCGACCGATTCCGTCGCGTAACCAAAAGGCAACAACGGAATCACTTGTTGAGGGCGACCTCACATGTCAGGATCGGCACTCAAATCGAGCTGGGACAACGGAGAGCGTGATGGGCAACCGCTTCCAGGTGATCGACCGCTTCGCGGACGGCGCACAGTACATCGGCGGGCGGCTGCGGCCCGGAACCTCCGATCGGGAACACACCGTGATCAACCCGGCGACCGGGGAGGGCATCTACACCTACCGGCTCGCCTCCACCGCCGATGTCGACGAGGCCGTCGCCGCCGCCAAGGCCGCCTTCCCGGGCTGGTCCGGCGCGACCCCCGGAGAGCGCTCCGACGCCATCCACCGCTTCGCCGGCGTCCTCGCCGACTGGGCCGAGGACATCGCGACCGTCGAGTCGCTCCAGGCGGGCAAGCCGCTCCGGCTCACCACCGAGTTCGACGTACCCGGCACGATCGACAACACGGCCTTCTTCGCGGGGGCCGCGCGCCACCTCCAGGGCCAGGCGGCCGCCGAGTACAGCGGTGACCACACCTCGTACGTCCGGCGCGAGGCGCTCGGCGTCATCGGCTCCATCGCCCCCTGGAACTACCCGCTCCAGATGGCGGCCTGGAAGATCCTCCCGGCCATCGCCGCCGGCAACACGATCGTCCTGAAGCCGGCCGAGATCACCCCGCTGACCTCGCTGCTCTTCGCGATGGCGGCCACCGAGGCCGGCATCCCCGACGGCGTGATCAACATCGTCAGCGGCTCCGGCCGGGTCGTCGGCGAGCACCTCGTCGGCCACCCCGACGTCGTCATGACCTCCTTCACCGGCTCCACCGGCGTCGGCAAGCGCGTCGCCGAGGTCGCCACCCAGACCGTCAAGCGCCTCCACCTGGAGCTCGGCGGCAAGGCGCCCTTCGTCGTCTTCGACGACGCCGACCTGGAGGCCGCCGCCCACGGCGCCGTCGCCGCCTCGCTCATCAACACGGGCCAGGACTGCACCGCCGCCACCCGCGCCTACGTCCAGCGCCCGCTGTTCGACGCCTTCGTCGCCCGCGTCGCCGAGCTGATGGACTCCGTCCGCGTCGGCGACCCCTTCGCGGCCACCACCGACCTCGGCCCGCTGGTCAGCTTCGCCCAGCGCGACAGCGTCGCCGGCTTCGTCGAGCGCGCCCGCGACTACGCCACCGTCGTCTGCGGCGGAGAGGCCCCGGGGGGTGACCTGAAGGACGGCGCGTACTATCGTCCGACCCTGATCACCGGCGCGTCCCAGGACAGCGAGGTCGTCCAGTCGGAGATCTTCGGGCCCGTCCTGGTGGCCCTGCCCTTCGACAGCGATGACGAGGGCATCCAGCTCGCCAACGACACCCCCTACGGCCTCGCCGCCTCCGCCTGGACCAAGGACGTCTTCCGGGCCAACCGCGCCACGCGGGAGCTCAAGGCGGGCTGCGTCTGGGTCAACGACCACATCCCGATCATCAGCGAGATGCCGCACGGCGGAACCAAGGCATCGGGATACGGAAAGGACATGTCGGCGTACTCCTTCGAGGAGTACACGCAGGTCAAGCACGTGATGTTCGACAACACTGCGGTCGCCGCGAAGGACTGGCACCGCACGATCTTCGGGGACCGATAAGCATTCGACATGCGGCCACCGCCGCGTGGCCGCCGTCTGACCAGCGGCGGCCACATCTTCCCGAAAGGGCACAGCGCATGGAGCAGTACGAGCCCGAGAGCCTGTCCGCCGCGCAGCTTGCGGCGATGCAGCGCAGCCTGACCAGCGGCCGGGGCGCCCTCACCCGCCGCTCGATGCTCCGCGCCGGTGGCGTCGGGGCGCTCACGATCGGCGGTCTCGCCGGTCTGACCGCCTGCGGCATCCCGCCGGCCAAGCGAGAGGGCCAGGGCCCCGCCTCCACGGACGACTCGGCCAAGGAGAAGACGCTCGCCTTCTCCAACTGGACCGAGTACATGGACATCAGCGAGGACGAGAAGTCCCGTCCCACGCTGGAGGCGTTCACGAAACGCACCGGGATCAAGGTCAAGTACACCGAGGACATCAACGACAACGTCGAGTTCTTCGGCAAGATCAAGCCGCAGCTCGCGGCCGGCCAGGAGACCGGCCGTGACCTGATCTGCGTCACGGACTGGCTCGCGGCCCGCATGATCAGGCTCGGATGGGTCCAGAAGCTGGACCCGGCCCACCTGCCCAACGCGTACGCCAACCTCTCCCTGCAGTTCCGCCGTCCCGACTGGGACCCGGGCCGCTCCTACTCGTACCCGTGGACGGGCATCTCCACCGTCATCGCCTACAACGAGAAGGCGACCGGCGGCAAGAAGGTCGAATCCGTCTCCCAGATGCTCGACGACCCCTCGCTCAAGGGCCGCGTCGGCTTCCTCACGGAGATGCGCGACTCCGTCGGCATGACCCTGCTCGACATGGGCAAGGACCCCGGCAAGTTCACCGACGCCGACTTCGACGCGGCGATCGGACGCCTCCAGAAGGGCGTCGACAAGAAGCAGATCCGCCGCTTCACCGGCAACGACTACACCTCGGACCTCGACAAGGGCGACCTGGCCGCCTGCCTCGCGTGGGCCGGTGACGTCATCCAGCTCCAGGCGGACAACCCGGACATCAAGTTCGCCATCCCCGCCGCCGGATACATCACCTCCAGCGACAACCTCCTCGTCCCGGCCGGTGCCCGCCACAAGGCCAACGCCGAGAAGCTCATCGACTACTACTACGAGCTTCCCGTGGCCGCCCAGCTCGCCGCGTACATCAACTACGTCTGCCCCGTCGACGGGGTGAAGGACGAGCTCGCCAAGATCGACCCGGAGCTCGCGAGCAACACGCTGATCCTCCCGGACAAGGCGATGGCCAGGAAGTCGCGCTCCTTCCGCTCGCTCTCCAGCGCGGAGGAGACGGCGTACGAGGAGAAGTTCGCCAAGCTCATCGGCGCCTGAGCCCGTCGTCGTCCACCTCTCTCACTTCTCACTCCTTGGGACCACACCCCATGACTGACAAGACCACCGGCGGCGATGTCCGCCTCAGCGGGATCAGCAAGTCGTACGGCTCCTTCCACGCCGTCAAGCCGCTCGACCTCACCGTCCCCGAGGGCTCCTTCTTCGCCCTCCTCGGCGCCTCCGGCTGCGGAAAGACCACCACGCTGCGCATGATCGCCGGCCTGGAGGACCCGACCACGGGCACCGTCTTCCTCGGCGACAAGGACGTCACCGACCTCCCGCCGTACAAGCGGCCGGTCAACACCGTCTTCCAGTCCTACGCGCTCTTCCCGCACATGGACATCTCCGAGAACATCGCCTTCGGCCTCCGCCGCCGCGGCATCAAGTCGGTGAAGAAGCAGGTCGACGACATGCTGGAACTCGTCCAGCTCGGCGACAAGGCCCGCCACAAGCCGCACCAGCTCTCCGGTGGCCAGCAGCAGCGCGTCGCCGTCGCCCGCGCGCTCATCAACCACCCCCAGGTCCTCCTGCTCGACGAGCCGCTCGGCGCGCTCGACCTCAAGCTGCGCCGCCAGATGCAGCTGGAGCTGAAGCGGATCCAGACCGAGGTCGGCATCACCTTCGTCCACGTCACCCACGACCAGGAGGAGGCCATGACCATGGCCGACCAGGTCGCGGTGATGAACGGCGGACGCGTCGAGCAGCTCGGCGCCCCCGCCGACCTGTACGAGAACCCGCAGACCACCTTCGTCGCGAACTTCCTCGGCACCTCGAACCTCATCGAGGCCGAGGTCCTGGAGACCGGTTCGGACGTGCTCGTCACCGCGGGCGGCGGCAAGCTCCGCGTCCCCGGTGACCGCTGTACCTCCGCCGTCCGCCAGGGCGGCAAGCTCCTCGTGGGCGTCCGCCCGGAGAAGATCTCGCTCGCGCACGCCGACGACGCGGGCTCGATCGCGGACGGCCGCAACCGCGTGACCGGCCGGATCGTCGACTCCTCCTTCATCGGCGTCTCCACGCAGTACGTGGTGAACTCGCCGGCCGGCGCGGAGCTCCAGGTCTACGAGCAGAACATCGAACGCGACACGCGCCTGGTCCCCGGCGCCCAGGTCGTCCTGCACTGGAACCCGGCGCACACCTTCGGCCTCGACGCGGCCCAGGACATCGACGCGGGTGTGGAGACGGTGGAGGACGCCGGATGAGCGCCCCCACCCTGGAGGAAAAGGCTCCGGAATCGGCTGAGGAACCGGTTCTGCGCAAGCCCTCCACCCGCAAGCGGGCCATCCCCTACCTGCTGCTGATCCCCGGCATCGTCTGGCTGCTCGTCTTCTTCGCGCTGCCGCTGGTCTACCAGGCCTCCACCTCGGTCCAGACCGGCTCCCTGGAGCAGGGCTTCGAGGTCACCTGGCACTTCCAGACGTACTGGGACGCCTTCACCGAGTACTGGCCGCAGTTCGTCCGCTCCCTGCTGTACGCCGGGACCGCGACCTTCCTGTGCCTGCTGCTCGGCTACCCGCTGGCGTACCTGATCGCCTTCCGGGCCGGCCGCTGGCGGATGCTGCTCCTGGTCCTCGTCATCGCGCCGTTCTTCACCAGCTTCCTCATCCGCACGCTCGCGTGGAAGACGATCCTGGCCGACGACAGCGTCGTCGTGGAGGTGCTCAACGCCCTCCACTTCCTCGACGTCACCAGCTGGCTCGGCTGGACCGAGGGCGACCGCGTCCTCGCCACGCCGATGGCGGTCGTCTGCGGTCTCACGTACAACTTCCTGCCGTTCATGATCCTGCCCCTCTACACCTCCCTGGAGCGGATCGACGGCCGGCTGCACGAGGCCGCGCAGGACCTGTACGCCTCCCCGGCGACCACCTTCCGCAAGGTGACCTTCCCGCTGTCGATGCCCGGCGTCGTCTCCGGCACCCTGCTCACCTTCATCCCGGCGAGCGGTGACTACGTCAACGCCGAGCTGCTCGGCTCCACCGACACCAAGATGGTCGGCAACGTCATCCAGTCGCAGTTCCTCCGCGTCCTCGACTACCCGACCGCCGCCGCGCTCTCCTTCATCCTGATGGCGATCGTGCTCGGCATGGTCACGATCTACATCCGCAAGGCCGGAACGGAGGACCTCGTCTGATGCGCTGGCTCCGGAAGAACCTCGTCGTCATCGCGGGCCTGCTGACGCTCGCGTACATGATCCTGCCGAACCTCGTGGTGATGGCGTTCTCCTTCAACAAGCCGAAGGGGCGCTTCAACTACTCCTGGCAGGAGTTCTCGCTCGACGCCTGGAAGGACCCCTGCGGCGTCGCCGACATGTGCGCGTCGCTCTCGCTCTCCCTCCAGCTCGCCGCCTGGGCCACCGTCGGCGCCGTCGTCTTCGGCACGCTGATCGCCTTCGCGCTCGTCCGCTACCGCTTCCGGGCGCGCGGCGCGGTCAACTCGCTGATCTTCCTGCCGATGGCGATGCCCGAGGTCGTCATGGCCGCCTCGATGCTCACCCTCTTCCTCAACATGGGGATCGAGCTGGGCTTCTGGACGGTCCTGATCGCCCACATCACCTTCTGCCTGTCGTTCGTCGTGACGGCGGTCAAGGCCCGGGTCGTCTCCATGGACCCGCGCCTCGAGGAGGCCGCGCGCGACCTCTACGCGAGTCCCACGCAGACCTTCCTGCGCGTGACCCTGCCGATCGTCGCGCCCGGCATCGCCGCCGGCGCCCTGCTGGCCTTCGCGCTCTCGTTCGACGACTTCATCATCACCAACTTCAACGCGGGTTCCACCGTCACCTTCCCCATGTTCGTCTGGGGCTCGGCGCAGCGAGGCACCCCCGTTCAGATCAACGTCATCGGCACCGCGATGTTCGTCCTCGCGGTACTGATGGTCATGGCCGGACAGATCATCACGAACCGGCGCAAGAAAACAGCAACAGCCTGAGCGGACTCCTGATCAGGGAACCACCGCGCAGGCACTGAAGGAGTTGGAAACCATGGCCCCAGTTGCCATGCGTCTCGCTGCACAATCTCTCTCCGACGCCCAGCCCGTCCCCTTCTGGCTGGAAGACCCCGGCAAGCCCGGAGCCCTGCCCGCCCTCACCGGCACCGAGAAGTGCGATCTCCTCGTGGTCGGCGGCGGATACAGCGGACTGTGGACCGCGCTCCTCGCCAAGGAGCGCGATCCCTCCAGGGACGTCGTGCTGATCGAAGGCCGCGAGGTGGGCTGGGCCGCCTCGGGCCGCAACGGCGGCTTCTGCGCCGCCTCCCTCACCCACGGCTTCGGCAACGGACTCGCCCGCTGGCCGGGCGAGCTCCCGAAGCTGGAGGAGATGGGGGAGCGCAACCTCGACGGAATCGAGGAGGCGGTCGCCCGCTACGGGCTGGACTGCGACTTCGAGCGCACCGGCGAGATCGACGTCGCCACCGAGCCGTACCAGGTCGACGAGCTCCACGAGGTGTACGAGGAGATCGACCGTCTCGGCCTCGCCGACGGCATCGAGCTGCTCGACCAGGACGCCGTACGGGCCGAGGTGAACTCCCCGACCTTCCTCGGCGGCATGTGGGACAAGCGCGGCGTCGCCATGCTCAACCCGGCGAAGCTGGCCTGGGGCCTCAAGCGGGCCTGCCAGGACCTGGGCGTGCGGATCTACGAGAACACCCCCGGCCTCGACATCGCCTCGGTCGGCGCCGGCATGGGCGTGCGCACCCCGTACGGGCGGATCCTCGCCCGCCGGGTCGCGCTCGGCACCAACGTCTTCCCGTCGCTCGTCAAGCGGGTCCGCTCGTACACCGTCCCGGTCTACGACTACGCCCTCATGACCGAGCCGCTCAGCCCCGAGCAGCTCGCCTCGATCGGCTGGAAGAACCGGCAGGGCCTCGGCGACTCCGCCAACCAGTTCCACTACTTCCGGATCACCGCCGACAACCGCATCCTCTGGGGCGGTTACGACGCGATCTACCCCTTCGGCGGGAAGGTCGACGCGGCGATGGACAACCGCCCGGAGACCTACCTCAAGCTGGCCGAGCACTTCTTCCGCTGCTTCCCGCAGCTGGAGGGCCTGCGCTTCAGCCACGCCTGGGGAGGCGCGATCGACACCTGCTCGCGCTTCTCGGCCTTCTTCGGCACGGCGTACCAGGGCAAGGTGGCGTACGCGGCCGGGTTCACCGGCCTCGGCGTCGGCGCGACCCGCTTCGGCGGGGACGTCATGCTCGACCTGCTGGCGGGGGAGAGCACCGAGCGCACGCGCCTGGACATGGTCCGCTCGAAGCCGCTGCCGTTCCCGCCCGAGCCGATCGCGTGGGCCGGCATCGGCATCACCAAGTGGTCGCTGGCGCGCGCCGACGAGAACGGCGGCCGGCGGAACCTGTGGCTGAAGACCATGGACCGCATGGGCCTCGGCTTCGACAGCTGAGCCCCGCCCTGTGACGTACATCACAACTGCCGGGTAGCCGAAACCGCGTAAGAGAAGACGCCCTCCCCGCTCTCTCCGTGTGGACGTGGACACCGAGTCCCCGTCCCCACGGAAGGAGAACGCCGATATGACCGGTACGGGGGCCACGGGCGCCAGGAGTGCGGTGGAGTGGCTGACTTCGGTCGCACCCGATCCCGACGCCTGCCGGTGGGAGTGGGAGCGCAACCCCCACGGGGTCGCGCTGCTGCCCGCCGGCAGGCGTTGGGACGTTCTGATCCTGCCCGGAGAGCTCGGCTATCCCACCCTTGACGTGCTGAACCGCCTGGTCGACCGGCCGGGGCCGGTGCTCGCCGACTTCGGCGACGCCCGGATCGGGTTCTTCGTCCCGCCGGGCACGGCCGCCCGCTGGCTCGGCACCGGCGTGCGGACGGCGGGCACGGGCACCTGGATCGTCGTGCCCTATCCGGGCCGCGCGACGGGCGGGGTGCGGTGGCTGGTGCAGCCGGACGGGAAGGGCACGCTCAACGACACCTCGCTCCTCGAACTGGCGATGCACGAGGCGGCGGGGCAGCTGGCGGGAGAGGGTGTGAGGGGGGACGCGAGGGAGGGCGAGCGGGACTGACCCGGAGGGTCGGTCGAGTCAGAGGTCTTGACCACTCAATTGGTCTGGACCATGCTGTGGCGCGCCCGCTCCACCTCGATTCCCCCACCTCCGGAGGCAGTTGTGGACCGCACCAGACCCCCCAGACCCCTCACCCTGCTGCTGGCGGGCGCACTCGCCGCCGGCGGCCTCCTGGCCCTCACCCCCGTGACGGCCCTGGCCGCCGACGCCGAGCTCGCCCGCAACGGCGGCTTCGAGGCCGGCCTCGACGGCTGGACCTGCACGGCCGGCAGCGGCACCGTCGTCTCGTCCCCCGTCCACGGCGGGACGAAGGCGCTCCAGGCCACCCCGTCCGGCGCCGACAACGCCAAGTGCTCCCAGACCGTCACCGTGAAGCCCAACTCCTCGTACGAGGTGAGCGGCTGGGTGCGCGGGAGCTACGTGTACCTCGGCGCCTCCGGCACCGGCACCACCGACGTCTCCACCTGGACGGCCTCGGCACCCGACTGGCAGCGCCTGACGACCCGCTTCACGACGGGCGCCTCGACGACCTCCGTCACCCTGTACACCCACGGCTGGTACGGCACCCCCGCCTACCAGGCCGACGACCTCTCGCTGTACGGCCCCGGGGGCGACCCGGTGCAGCTCCCGGCCGCACCGGCGGGCCTCTCCACCGGCACCGCGACCTCCTCCTCGGTCCCGCTCACCTGGACGGCCGTCGCGGGGGCCACCTCGTACAACGTCTACGTCGGAAACGCCAAGGTCCTCACGACCACCACCCCCTCGGCCACCGTCTCCGGGCTCGCGCCGAACACCCCGTACACCTTCCAGGTGACGGCGGTGAACAGCGCCGGCGAGTCGCCGAAGTCCGCGCCGCTCACCGCGAGCACGACCTCGGGCGGCGGCGGAAACCCCGGCACCCTTCCCGCGCACGCCCTCGTCGGCTACCTCCACGCGAGCTTCGCCAACGGCTCCGGCTACACCCGCATGGCCGACGTCCCCGACTCCTGGGACGTCATCAACCTGGCCTTCGGCGAGCCGACCTCGGTGACCTCCGGCGACATCCGCTTCAGCCTCTGCCCGGCCACCGAGTGCCCGAACGTCGAGTCCGCGGCCGACTTCAAGGCGGCGATCAAGGCCAAGCAGGCCGCCGGCAAGAAGGTCCTCATCTCCATCGGCGGCCAGAACGGCCAGGTCCAGCTGGCCACCACCGCGGCGCGCGACGCCTTCGTCAGCTCCGTCTCGAAGATCATCGACGAGTACGGCCTCGACGGCCTCGACATCGACTTCGAGGGCCACTCGCTCTCGCTCCAGACCGGCGACACCGACTTCCGCAGCCCGACGACCCCCGTCATCGTCAACCTCATCCAGGCGGTCAAGACCCTGAAGGCCAAGTACGGCGCCGGCTTCGTCCTGACGATGGCCCCCGAGACCTTCTTCGTCCAGCTCGGCTACCAGTACTACGGCTCCGGCCCCTGGGGCGGCCAGGACCCGCGCGCGGGCGCGTACCTCCCGGTCATCCACGCCCTGCGCGACGACCTCACGCTGCTCCACGTCCAGGACTACAACTCGGGCTCGATCATGGGCCTGGACAACCAGTACCACTCGATGGGCGGCGCGGACTTCCACATCGCCATGACCGACATGCTCCTCACCGGCTTCCCGGTGGCGGGCAACACCTCCCGGGTCTTCCCGGCGCTCCGCCCGGACCAGGTCGCCATCGGCCTCCCGGCCTCCACCCAGGCGGGCAACGGGCACACGAGCCCGACGGAGGTGAACAAGGCCCTGAACTGCCTGACGAAGAAGACCGACTGCGGCAGCTACCAGACCCACGGCACCTGGCCGGCCCTGCGCGGCCTGATGACGTGGTCGATCAACTGGGACCGCTACAACGCGTGGGAGTTCAGCCGGAACTTCGACGCGTACAAGTGGAACTGACGCCCAGGACCAGGAACCCCAGGCAGAGACTCGCCACCACGTCCAGCGGCCAGTGATACCCCCGCAGGACGAGCCCGGTCCCCGTCACCGCCGTCAGCACGGCGGCGACGGGGATCAGGCGGTTCGAGACGAGGAAGGCGGCGCCGAAGTAGGCGACCATCGCGGTGGCGGTGTGGCCGGAGGGGTAGTAGCCGTGGGCCCAGGGTTCGAGGGGGCCGGGTCGGGCCGTCCACTCCTTCAGGGGGACGACGAGGAGCGGCACCGCGGCCATGGCGAGGCCGGCGTGGAGGGCCGCGGACCGTCTGCCCCGCCACAGCGCGTACGCCGTCGCGCAGGCGAGGACCGGGAGGGCGACCGTCATGTTGCCGAGGTCGGAGGCGAGCTCGCTCAGGCGCCGGGGGACCGTGTCGACCACCGCGCGGGACACCCGCTCGTCGAGCCTGGCCAAGGGGCCGTGGACGAGCACCTGCCAGGTCACGACGGCGAGGGCGACGAGCGCCGAGAGGAGAGCCGGCCGCCCTGGAACAGGGGGGGTGGTTCCAGGGCGGCCGAGGGGATCGGGCTGCCGCGCGCCCCGGGGGGTGTGGGGCGGGCGGCCATCCGATCGGTGAGGAGTTCCGGAGCATGAAGCGCCGGGCGTGTGCGCGGTGGCACGGTGTGGGCGGGGCTGGGGAGGCTCCGCCCGGGGTGTCTCTCTCATCTGCAGAAACCGTACGCCACGAGGAAGGGGGCCGACAGCGGGATCGTGATCCCGCCATCGGCCCCCCACAAGGTCTTCACACCGCGCGTGCTCAGACGGTGGCGAGCGCGCTCTCGATGACGTCCAGGCCCTCGTTGAGGAGGTCCTCGCCGATGACCAGCGGCGGCAGGAAGCGCAGCACGTTGCCGTAGGTGCCGCAGGTCAGGACCAGCACACCCTCGTTGTGGCAGAACTTCGCGAGCGCGGCGGCGGCCTCGGCGTGCGGCGCCTTGGTCTCCGGGTCCTTCACGAGCTCGATGGCGATCATGGCGCCGCGGCCGCGGATGTCACCGATGACCGGGAACTTCTCCTGCATGGCGGTGAGGCGGGCCTTCATGACCTCCTCGATGCGCTTCGCCTTGCCGTTGAGGTCGAGCTCCTTCATCGTCTCGATGGCGCCGAGGGCACCGGCGCAGGCGACCGGGTTGCCACCGTAGGTGCCGCCCAGACCGCCGCCGTGGACGGAGTCCATGATCTCGGCGCGGCCGGTGACGGCGGCGAGCGGCAGACCGCCCGCGATGCCCTTGGCGGTGGTGATGAGGTCCGGGACGATGCCCTCGTCCTCGCACGCGAACCACTGGCCCGTGCGGCAGAAGCCGGCCTGGATCTCGTCGGCCACGAAGACGATGCCGTTGTCGTTGGCGAACTTCACGATCGCCGGCAGGAAGCCCTTGGCCGGCTCGATGAAGCCACCCTCGCCGAGGACCGGCTCGATGACGATCGCGGCGACGTTCTCGGCGCCGATCTGCTTGGTGATGTTGTCGATCGCCTGGGCGGCGGCCTCGGGGCCGCAGTTCTCGGCACCGGTGGGCCAGCGGTAGCCGTAGGCGACCGGCACGCGGTAGACCTCGGGGGCGAACGGACCGAAGCCCTGCTTGTACGGCATGTTCTTCGCCGTCATGCCCATGGTGAGGTTCGTACGGCCGTGGTAGCCGTGGTCGAAGACGACGACGGCCTGGCGCTTGGTGTACGAGCGGGCGATCTTCACCGCGTTCTCGACGGCCTCGGCGCCCGAGTTGAACAGCGCGGACTTCTTGGCGTGGTCGCCCGGGGTCAGCTCGGCGAGGGCCTCGCAGACCTCCACGTAACCCTCGTACGGGGTCACCATGAAGCAGGTGTGCGTGAAGTCCTGGAGCTGCGCGGCGGCGCGGCGCACGACGGCCTCGGCGGAGGCGCCGACGGACGTCACGGCGATGCCGGAGCCGAAGTCGATCAGGCGGTTGCCGTCGACGTCCTCGATGATGCCGCCGCCGGCCCGCTTCGTGAAGACGGGCAGCGTGGAGCCCACGCCCCCGGCGACGGTGTCCAGCCGGCGAGCCTGAAGCTCCTGCGACTTCGGACCGGGAATGGCGGTGACGACGCGCCGCTCCTGCGGGACAGCGTTCATGCGGGGCTCCTGGGGGTGTTCTGGACGCACTTGCGGGTTTCCTCCGCAGGCTAGGCGCGGGGGAGGGGGTCAGGCATGCGCCGATCGGGAGTGGTAGGGCCGTGTCGTTGTCCGGGATGGACAGGCCGACCCCTCTTCACAGGGCTCGGCGAATCCCCTCCGGGCGGCGCCCGGCCCACTAGATTGACGGTGGCACAGACGCGGCGACCTGGCTGGTCAGGGGGCAGGGGTTCATGGAGACCGACGGCACGTACGAGTCACGGGACACGCGGGGCGGGTCGATCCCCCGACCGGCGGACCCACCCGTACCGCCGGGGGCACCGCCTGTGCCGGCCGGCCCCCCACCCGCCCCCCCGACCCCTCCCACACGGGGCCCCGCCACCCCGCCGCCCCCCGCGCACGCGCCCGCGCGCGGGGGTACGACCGAGTGGCTCCGCGCCCCCCGCCCCGCCGCGGCCCCGGGCATCTGGCGCCTTGGCCACCACCCGCGCCCGGAACGGGAGCCCGACCTCGTGCCGGGGCGGCAGCTGATCACCGGGGCGTTCATCGCTTATCTCTGCGGGTGGCTGGTGTGGTCCCTGTTGTGGAACGGGTATCTGGAGGGGTGGTGGATCTTCGTCAACAACTGGTGGGTGCTGCCCCTGGTCTGGCTCGTGCCGCCCGAGTGGTGGAACCACACCCACCCCCAGTTCCCCCTCTACGTGGCCTCCTCCTACCTCTGGTACGGCCTCCTCCTCACCCTCTTCGCCATCGGGTTCGGCCGCGTCGGCAACTGGCGCGAGGTCTGGCAGCGGTACGGCGTCCCGCTGTGGCCGCTCTTCGTGTTCCTGCCGGGCGTCTGGCGCGAGATGCCCCGAACGGCCACCTGGATCAGCTGGGCATACGCCGTCTACTACGTGGTTCTCGCCGCCGCCGTCATCGCGGTCGTCGGACGGGTCGGCACCTGGCCGGCCGTGCGGCGGCGCCTCGGGAGGGACGAAGCCCCCTCCACGGCCCCGGGGCGCGAGCCCTCGCCCGCCCAGGATCCCGCCGAGTGGCCCGAACTGCGCGACGCCGGACTGGACGAGACCGCGGCCCTGCTCGCCCGGGCGACCCACCAGGGGGATCTCGGCGACGTCGACCACGCCCGGATCCGCCGAGCCTGGGAGGGAGTGCGGTCCCGCCCGGAACGGCTCACCGCCTTCACCGAGGCCGTCCGCACCCGAGGCGCCGCCGCATGCGGCCACCCCTCGGGAGCACGCGACCTTCCCGTCCGCACAGCCCGCCACGACCTCGCCACCAGCCAGGTCCGCATCGGCACCGCCGCCGATCACCCCCGCAACCCCTACGCCCGGCGCACGACCGGTGTCGCCCTGGAGCCGAACCTCCTCGGGACCTCGCTGCTCGCCGTCGGGCCCGCGGGCTCCGGCAAGACCACGCGCCTCGTGCGGCCCGTCGTCGAGGCGCTCTGCCTCCAGGCGCTCGCCAACCGGGCGGCGGTCGTCGCCGTCACCTCGGAAGGCCAGAGCCTCGGCCCGGACGAGGCCTTCGATCTCGTCATCGCGGTCGGGCAGTCGCGCTCGACGCACGACCTCGACCTCTACGGAGGCGCGGAGGACCCCGACGAGGCCGCGGGGATCCTCGCCGAGGCCCTCGTCGGAGACCTCGTCACCGACGGCCGCCGGGCCGCCACCGCCCTGGCCCAGCTCATCGGGCCGTTCCGCGCGGCGTACGGCCGTTTCCCCGGCGTGCCGGAGCTGCGCGAGCTGCTCGCCGGAACACCCGAGGTGCTCGACGCCCTGCGCGCCGCCGTCGCGGGCGACGGCGCCCAGCTGCGCGAGCTGGACGCCCGGCAGCGGCAGGCCGACCGCGGCGACGAGGTCGGCATCCTGCTCGCCGAACGCATCGCCTTCCTCGACCGGCCGGCCTTCGCCGGCTTCTTCCGCGTCGCCGAAGGCCCCGGCCCCCACGGCCCCGCGGAGAGGGAAGCGGACGGAGGGACAGGAGCACAACGGCCGCAGTTCTCCCTGCGGGCCCTCGAACACCCGCTCCGCGTCCGCGTCGACCTCCCCGAGCGCGGCCACGCCGAGGCCTCGCGGATCGTGTCCCGACTCCTCCTCGCCCAGTTCGGCGAGGCGGTCCTCGGCCGCCGCGACCGCTCCCTGTTCGCCTGCCTCGTCCTCGACGACGCCGCGCACACGGTCACCGCCGAATCCCTGCGGACCGTCCAGCGGCTGCGCTCCGTCAACGCCGGTGTGGTCCTGGCGCTCCGCAGCCTGGAGGACGTTCCCGAGGCCCTGCGCGGGCCGCTGCTCGGTGCCGTCGGCTGCCGCATGGCCTTCGCGGGGATCGCGCCCTGGGACGGCGGCCGGTTCGCCGAGACCTGGGGAACCGAATGGGTGCAGACCCGGGACGTCACCAACCGGCAGGTTCTCTCCGACGAGCCGCTGACCAAGGCTCTGCACGCCATGCGACGCCTGGTGACCGGCAAGGCGGTCACCACCGAGGCCGTCACCGTGCGGGAGGTGGAGCGAGAGCGCTGGTCGGCTTCCGACCTCGCGCACGCCGTCCCCCCGGGGCACGCCGTCCTGTCCGTCACGCACGTACGCGGCGAGTACGCGCCACCGTTCCTCGTGGATCTGCGCGGCTGAGGCGGCGGGGAGGTGTCGAGCCGGAGCGGGCACGTCCGGGCCCTGGCACAATCAGGGGCGCCGCTCGGCTGAGCGGCGCCCTCCCCAGTACCGCGTGCGGGCCCCGTGGCGGTACCCGCTCAAAGGTCCGACGGTCCCCAATGCCGCCCACCCTCGCCTCGCTCGTGCAGCACTCCGCCCTCAAGCTGATCGTCCGCGCGGGTGAGGACCGCCTCGACACCCCCGTCCGCTGGGCGCACGTCAGCGAGCTGGCCGACCCCGTCCCGTACATGGAGGGCGGCGAGCTCCTGCTCACCACCGCCCTCACGCTGGACGCGGAGGACCTGGAGGCGATGCGCCGCTACGTCCGGCGCCTCCTCGGCGCCGGCGTCGTCGGTCTCGGTTTCGCCGTCGGCGTCAACTACGAGGAGATCCCGCGCGCCCTCCTCGACGCCGCCCGCGAGGAACACCTCCCGCTCCTGGAGGTCCCGCGCCGCACCCCCTTCCTCGCCATCAGCAAGGCCGTCTCCGCCGCGATCTCCGCCGACCAGTACCGCGCCGTCACCGCCGGCTTCGAGGCCCAGCGCGAACTGACCCGCGCCGCCCTCGCCGAGGGACCCGAGGCCGTCGTCGCCCGCCTCGCCGCCCACGTCGACGGCTGGGCCGCGCTCTACGACACCTCCGGCACCGTCGTCGCCGTCTCTCCCGAGTGGGCCGCCCGCCGCGCCGCCCGGCTCACCCCCGACGTCGAGCGCCTCCGGGACCGCCCCGCCCCCGCGAGCGCCGTCGTCGGCGGTACGGACGACCGCGTCGAGCTCCAGTCCCTCGGCACGGGCCGCCGCGTCCGGGGCGCCCTCGCCGTCGGCACCGGCGCTCCGCTCGGGACGGCCGAGCGGTACGCCGTCCACTCGGCGATCGCCCTCCTCACCCTCACGACGGAACGTTCCCGCTCCCTCCAGGCCGCCGAGCACCGCCTGGGCGCCGCCGTCCTGCGCATGATGCTCGCCGGTCAGCCGGACCACGCCCGCGCGGTCGCCGGCGACGTGTACGGGGAGCTGCTCGACGCCCCCTTCCGCCTCCTCGTCGCCGAGCCCGCCGGCGGCGACCCCGCCGCCGAGGCCCCGCTGTCGGCCTTCGCCGAGACCCTGGAGACCGCCGCCGCCCGCGCGGGCGAGGCGGTGCTCACCGTCCCCGAGAGCGACGCACGCCTCGTCGTCCTCGCCGGTGACGGCGGTGCGGTCGCCGCCGCCTGCCACGGGTACGCCGAGCGGGAGGCCGAGGAGGCGGGCGTCGTCGTCGGGCTCTCCGCGCCGGCCGGCCCGGTCACGGCGGCAGCCGCGTACAAGCAGGCAGAACAGGCCCTCGCGGTTGCCCGTCGCCGGGGCCGCGCGCTCGTCGAGCACGAGGAGCTCGCCGCGGGCTCGGTCCTGCCGCTCCTCGCCGACGACGCCGTCCGCGCCTTCGCCGACGGCATGCTCCGCGCGCTGCGCGAGCACGACGCCACGGGCCGCGGCGACCTGGTGGCCTCGCTCCGCGCCTGGCTCGCCCGCCACGGCCAGTGGGACGCCGCCGCCGCCGACCTGGGCGTCCACCGGCACACCCTGCGCTACCGGATGCGGCGGGTGGAGGAGATCCTCGGCCGCTCCCTCGACGACGCGGACGTGCGGATGGAGCTGTGGCTGGCCCTCAAGGCGACGGGCGAGGACGCCGAGTCGTAGGGGCGCGCTCGTCCTCGCGGGTTCCTACGGGCTCGGGCTCGCTCCGGCCCTCGCGCCTCGCGCGTTCTCGCACTCCTCTGCCCGGAACCGGGCAGTTTTCTTGGCTACGGGCTTCCGCACTGCCTAGTCTCCTGGGCATGACAAGCCCTGCCGCTGACCCGACCGCCCCCGCCACCGTCCCCATACCCCCGCCCGCTCCCGGGCCCCGCCGCATCACCGGAGCCGTCTGGGTCGCGCTCGGCATCGTCTACGTCGTCTGGGGATCCACCTACCTCGGCATCCGGATCGCCGTCGAGACCATGCCGCCGTTCCTCTCCGCCGGCACCCGTTTCGTCACCGCGGGCCTGATCCTCGCCGGGATCATCGCCTGGCGGCAGGGTCCCGCCGCCCTCAGGGTCACCCCGCGCGAACTCGCCTCGACCGTCGTCGTCGGCCTGCTCCTCATCCTCGGCGGCAACGGCCTCGTCGTCCTCGCCGAGACCTCCATCCCCTCCGGCCTCGCCGCGCTCCTCATCGCCGTCGTGCCCGCCTGGGTCGTCATCCTCAAGGCGGCGTACGGCGCCCGGCCCACCCTCGGCGGCGTCGGCGGCGTCCTCCTCGGCCTGGCGGGCCTCGCCGTCCTCACCCTCCCCGGCCTCAGCGGCGACGTGAAGATCGGCGGTGTGCTCCTCGTCCTCGCCGGCACCCTCTGCTGGGCCGTGGGCTCCTTCTCCTCCTCGCGCGTCCCCATGCCGGGCAACCCCTTCACCGCCAGCGCGTACGAGATGGTCGCGGGCGGCCTCGCGGGCCTCTGCGTCGGCCTGGTCCGCGGCGAGCAGCACGGCCTCGACCTCGCGGGGATCTCCACCCGCTCCTGGGTCGCCCTCGCCTACCTGATCGTCTTCGGCTCGCTGATCGCGTTCACGGCGTACGCCTGGCTGCTCCAGGCCGCCCCCATCTCCCTCGTCGCCACCTACGCGTACGTCAACCCGGTGGTCGCCGTCGCCCTCGGCGCCCTCGTCCTCAACGAGGCCCTGACCTGGCCGATCGTCCTCGGCGGCGCGATCGTCGTCGGCGGCGTCTGCCTGATCGTCTCGACCGAGCGACGGGGCTGACCGACGGGGCTGACCGGCCGGGCCGGCCGGCCGGGCTAACCGGCCGGGCCGGCCGGCCCGGCATCCGGCGGGGCCGACCGGCGAGGTGATGGACAGGAGCGCCGCCACACCGCTCGACGGCGGCCGAGGCGGCGCTCCGCCCCGCCAAACCGGACAGCCACCTCACCCCCACCACTCCACACCGGACAAACCCATACCCCCCACCCCGGCCCTAACGTGTCCCCAGAGCAACCGCTCGCTCCCCGAAACGGAAAGGGCCGGGCCGCAATGACGACCACCCACGCCTTCTGGCTCGCCGGCCGCGAGGCCACCGGCGACGCCACCTTCGACGTCACGAACTCGTACGACGGACGTCTGGTCGGCAAGGTCAGCGTGCCCACCGAGGCTCAGGTCGAGGAGGCCGTCGCCGCCGCGCACGCCGTCGTCGACGAGTTCGCCGCGACCCCGGCGCACGTCCGCGCCGCCGCCCTCGACCACGTGTCGAAGCGGCTCGCCGAGCGCACCGAGGAGATCGCCCTCGTCATCTCCGCCGAGAACGGCAAGCCCATCAAGTGGGCCCGCGGCGAGGTCGGCCGCGCCGTCTCCGTCTTCCGTTTCGCCGCCGAGGAGGCCCGCCGCTGGAACGCCGGCGAGGCCCAGCGCCTGGACACCGAGGCCGGCGGCGTCGGCCGCCTCGCCGTGACCCGCCGCATCCCCACGGGCGTCGTCCTGGGCATCGCGCCGTTCAACTTCCCGCTGAACCTCAGCGCGCACAAGGTCGCCCCGGCCATCGCCGTCGGCGCCCCGATCATCCTCAAGCCGGCCCCGTCGACGCCGATCTCCTCCCTCATCCTGGGCGAGATCCTGGCCGAGACCGACCTGCCGGCCGGCTCCTGGTCGATCCTGACCGTGCCGAACGACCGCATGCCGGCCCTCGTCAAGGACGAGCGCCTCCCGGTCATCTCCTTCACCGGCTCCGACAAGGTCGGCTACGCCATCCAGGAGTCCGTGCCGCACAAGCACTGCACCCTGGAGCTCGGCGGCAACGCCGCCGCCGTCGTGCTGCCCGACTGGTCCTCCGAGGCCGACCTGGACTGGGCGGCGACCCGCATCGCCACCTTCTCCAACTACCAGGGCGGCCAGTCCTGCATCTCCGTGCAGCGCGTGATCGCCGACGCCTCCGTCTACGACCGCCTGCTCCCGAAGATCGTGGCGGCCGTCGAGGCCCAGGTCACCGGTGACCCGGCGGACGACGCCACCGACGTCGGCCCGCTCGTCGACGAGGCCGCCGCCCAGCGCGTCGAGTCCTGGGTCGACGAGGCAGTCGCGGCCGGCGCCAAGCTCCTCACCGGCGGCAAGCGCGAGGGCGCCACCTACGCCCCCACCGTCCTCACCGAGCTTCCCGAGGGCGTCACCCTGGCCCGCTCCGAGGTCTTCGGCCCGGTCCTCACGGTCGCCAAGGTCGACGGCGAGGCCGAGGCCTTCGCCGCCGTCAACGACTCGGACTTCGGCCTCCAGGCCGGCGTCTTCACCCACGACCTCCAGACCGCGTTCCGCGCCCACCGCGCGCTCGAGGTCGGCGGCGTGATCATCGGTGACGTCCCGTCGTACCGCGCCGACCAGATGCCGTACGGCGGCGCCAAGCGCTCCGGCGTCGGCCGCGAGGGCGTCAAGTACGCGATGGACGACTACACGTACGAGCGTGTCCTCGTCCTCACGGGTCTGGCCCTGTAAGAGGCGCCACCGCGAGACCAGGCGGTCCGAGCCCACTGTGCGGGGGCTCGGACCGCCTTTTCGTCATGCCGCGGGCGCGGCACACGGCGGTGGTGACGCGTGTACGCCGCTCCCGCCGTCTTTCCGAACCTCCCGGCATCGGGTACGACGGACAGGAAGCCCAGGACCGGAGCAGGAGCCCCAGGAGGCGTCCATGTCCGCACCCGCCCAGCGCCCGCCCAAGGTCACCGAACGCGAGGCCCGGCAGACCGCCGAGGCCGCGCGCGAGCAGGACTGGCACAAGCCGAGCTTCGCCAAGGAGCTCTTCCTCGGCCGGTTCCGGCTCGACCTCATCCACCCGCACCCGCTGCCCGCCCCCGAGGACGTGCGGCGCGGCGAGGCCTTCCTCGCGACGCTCCGCACCTTCTGCGAGACCCGGATCGACGGCCCGCGCATCGAACGCGAGGACCGCATCCCCGACGAGACCGTCGCCGGTCTCAAGGAGATCGGCGCGCTCGGGATGAAGATCGACCCGGCGTACGGCGGCCTCGGCCTCACCCAGCTGTACTACAACCGGGCCCTCGCCCTGGTCGGCTCCGTCAGCCCGGCCGTCGGCGCGCTGCTCTCCGCGCATCAGTCGATCGGCGTACCGCAGCCGCTGAAACTGTTCGGCACGCGGGAGCAGAAGGAGACGTTCCTGCCCCGCCTGGCCCGTACGGACCTCTCCGCCTTCCTCCTCACCGAGCCCGACGTCGGCTCCGACCCGGCGCGGCTCGCCACCACCGCCGTGCCCGAGGGCGACGACTACGTCCTCGACGGCGTGAAGCTCTGGACGACCAACGGCGTCGTCGCCGACCTCCTCGTCGTCATGGCCCGGGTCCCCGCGTCCGAGGGCCACCGCGGCGGCATCACCGCCTTCGTCGTCGAGGCCGACGCCCCCGGCGTCACCGTCGAGCACCGCAACTCCTTCATGGGCCTGCGCGGCCTGGAGAACGGCGTCACCCGCCTCCACCGGGTCCGGGTCCCCGCCGCGCACCGCATCGGCCCCGAGGGCAGCGGGCTCAGGATCGCCCTCACCACCCTCAACACCGGCCGCCTCTCCCTCCCGGCGGCGTGCGCGGGCGCCGGGAAGTGGTGCCTGAACGTCGCCAGGGAGTGGTCGGGGGCCCGTGAGCAGTGGGGCAGGCCGGTCGGCCGCCACGAGGCCGTCGGCACGAAGATCTCGTTCATCGCGGCGACCACCTTCGCCCTGGAGGCCGTCGTCGAACTCACCTCCCAGATGGCCGACGAGGACCGGCACGACATCCGCATCGAGGCCGCGCTCGCCAAGCTGTACGGCTCCGAGAAGGCGTGGCTGATCGCCGACGAACTCGTCCAGATCCGCGGCGGGCGCGGGTACGAGACCGCCGACTCGCTCGCGGCGCGCGGCGAGCGGGCGATCCCCGCCGAGCAGATGCTGCGCGACCTGCGGATCAACCGGATCTTCGAGGGCTCGACGGAGATCATGCACCTCCTCGTCGCCCGCGAGGCCGTCGACGCCCACCTCTCCGTCGCGGGCGACCTCATCGACCCCGACACCAGCCTCGCCGACAAGGCGAGGGCCGGGGCCCGGGCCGGCGGCTTCTACGCCCGCTGGCTGCCGGGGCTCGTCGCCGGTCCCGGACAGCTCCCGGGGGCGTACGGGGAGTTCGGCGCCCTCGCGACCCACCTCCGGTACGTCGAGCGCACCTCCCGGAAGCTCGCCCGCTCGACCTTCTACGCGATGTCCCGGTGGCAGGGGCGGATGGAGCTCAAGCAGGCGTTCCTCGGACGGATCGTCGACATCGGGGCGGAGCTGTTCGCGATGAGCGCGGCCTGCGTACGGGCGGAGATGCTCCGGACGACGACGGAGCACGGTCCGGAGGCGAGCCGGCTGGCGGACGCCTTCTGCCGCCAGGCGCGGCTGCGGGTGGAGGAGCTGTTCGGCCGCCTCTGGTCGAACACGGACGACGTGGACCGCCGGGTCGCGGACGGCGTCCTGACCGACCGCTACACCTGGCTGGAGGCCGGCGTGGTGGTCCCACCGGCCGACGCTCCCTGGATCGCCCCCACGCCCCCGGGCCCGTCACCCCACGAGAACCGGCGCCGCCCCCTCCGCTGACCCCGCCCCGCCCCGCCCCGCCTTGCCGGGCCCAGGCATCCGGGCCCGGACCCCGGACCCCGGACCCCGGGTGCGGCGCCGCGGGATCGTGCCGTCCACGTGACGGACCTCCCCGCGCCGGTGCGCCCCCGCACGGCAGGATGGGTCCGTGACCGTCATCGACATCCCCGGATCCAAGTCCGTCACCGCCCGCGCGCTGTTCCTCGCCGCCGCCGCCGAGGGCACCACCACCCTCCTGCGGCCGCTCGCCTCCGACGACACGGAGGGGTTCGCCGAGGGGCTCGGCGCGCTCGGGTACGTGGTGCGGCGGGAGGCCGACGCCTGGCACATCGACGGGCGCCCGGCCGGGCCCGGCGCGGAGACCGCCGAGGTGTACTGCCGGGACGGCGCCACCACGGCCCGGTTCCTGCCGACGCTCGTCGCCGCCGGCCACGGCACGTACCGCTTCGACGCCTCCGCCCAGATGCGGGCCCGTCCGCTCGGCCCCCTGACGACGGGTCTGCGCGCGCTCGGTGTGGATCTGCGGCACCTGGCGAACGAGGGCCACCACCCGTTGGCCGTGCACGCCGCCGGCGTGAAGGGCGGCGCGCTGACGCTCGACGCGGGCCAGTCGTCCCAGTACCTGACCGCGCTCCTCATGCTCGGCCCGCTGACCGCCGAGGGCCTGGACATCACGGTCACGGACCTGGTCTCGGAGCCGTACGTCGAGATCACCCTCGCGATGATGAGGGCGTTCGGCGCGGAGGTCGTCCAGGAGGGCCGTACGTACAAGGTGGCCCCCACCGGCTACCGCGCCCGTACCTACGGCATCGAGCCCGACGCCTCCACCGCCAGCTACTTCTTCGCCGCCGCGGCTCTCGAACCGGGCCGCTCGGTCACCGTCCCCGGCCTCGGCCGCGGCGCGCTCCAGGGCGACCTGGCGTTCGTGGACGTGCTGCGCCGGATGGGCGCGGACGTCGAGGTCGGCGACGCGGCGACGACGGTCCGTTCCACCGGCACCCTGCGCGGACTGACCGTCAACATGCGGGACATCTCGGACACCATGCCGACCCTCGCCGCGATCGCGCCCTTCGCCGACGGCCCGGTCCGCATCGAGGACGTCGGCAACACCCGGGTCAAGGAGTGCGACCGGCTCGACGCCTGCGCCGAGAACCTGCGACGCCTCGGCATCACCGTGCGCACCGGCCCGGACTGGATCGAGATCCACCCGGGCACGCCCGCCGGCCCCGTCGAGATCGCCACGCACGGGGACCACCGGATCGTCATGTCCTTCGCGGTCACGGCGCTGCGGACGCCCGGGATCACCTTCGACGACCCGGGGTGCGTGAAGAAGACGTTCCCGGACTTCCACGAGGTTTTCCACAGGTACACCCGGACCGCGTGAAAGACGCACAGTCTTTGGGGCAAGAATGGGGGGCATGAGCGACCGCCCCTCTCCTCTCGCCGATCCGCACATCGCCTTCGACGTGTCCGAAGGACGCCGGGACATCGTCGTCCTCGGTTCGACCGGATCCATCGGCACCCAGGCCATCGACCTGGTCCTGCGCAACCCCGACCGCTTCCGGGTCACCGCCCTGGCCGCCTCCGGCGGCCGGATCGGGCTGCTCGCCGAGCAGGCGCACCGGCTGAGGGTCCGGCAGGTCGCGGTCGCCCGCGAGGAGGCGGTCGAGGAGCTGCGCACGGCCCTGAAGGCGCTGTACGGCTCCGAGCCCCTGCCCGAGCTCCTCGCGGGCCCGGACGCGGCCACCCAGCTGGCCGCGTCCCCGTGCCACACGGTACTCAACGGCATCACCGGCTCCATCGGCCTCGCGCCGACCCTCGCCGCCCTCGAAGCGGGCCGCACGCTCGCGCTGGCCAACAAGGAGTCGCTGATCGTCGGCGGCCCGCTGGTGAAGGCGCTCGCCAAGCCCGGCCAGATCATCCCGGTCGACTCCGAGCACGCGGCGCTCTTCCAGGCGCTCGCCGCCGGCACCCGCGCCGACGTCCGCAAGCTGGTCGTCACCGCCTCGGGCGGCCCGTTCCGCGGCCGTACGCGCGCGGAGCTGGCCCATGTGACGCGGGAGGACGCGCTCGCCCACCCGACCTGGGCCATGGGCCCGGTCATCACGGTCAACAGCGCGACGCTCGTGAACAAGGGCCTGGAGGTCATCGAGGCCCACCTGCTCTACGACATCCCCTTCGACCGCATCGAGGTCGTCGTCCACCCCCAGTCGTACGTGCACTCGATGGTCGAGTTCACGGACGGCTCCACGCTCGCCCAGGCCACCCCGCCGGACATGCGCGGCCCGATCGCCATCGGCATCGGCTGGCCCGAGCGCGTCCCGGACGCGGCCCCCGCCTTCGACTGGACCAAGGCCTCCACCTGGGAGTTCTTCCCGCTCGACACGGAGGCCTTCCCGTCGGTCGGACTCGCCCGCCACGTGGGCGAACTGGGCGGCACGGCCCCCGCCGTCTTCAACGCGGCGAACGAGGAGTGCGTCGAGGCGTTCCTCGCCGGACGGCTGCCGTTCAACGGAATCATGGATACGGTCACAGCCGTCGTCACCGAGCACGGACAGCCCACCACGGGAACCCCGCTCACGGTGTCGGACGTCCTCGAAGCGGAGACCTGGGCGCGCGCCCGGGCCCGTGAGCTCGCAGCGAAGGCAACAGCGGAGGCCCGCGCATGACCGAAGTACTCCTGTACGTCCTGGGCATCGTGCTGTTCGCCCTGGGCCTCCTCGTCTCGATCGCCTGGCACGAGCTCGGTCACCTCTCCACGGCCAAGCTCTTCGGCATCCGCGTCCCGCAGTACATGGTCGGCTTCGGCCCGACGATCTGGTCGAAGAAGCGCGGCGAGACCGAGTACGGCATCAAGGCCATCCCGGCCGGCGGCTACATCCGGATGATCGGCATGTTCCCCCCCGGGGACGACGGCAGGATCGAGGCCCGCTCGACCTCGCCGTGGCGCTCGATGATCGAGGACGCCCGCGAGGCGTCGTACGAGGAGCTGCAGCCCGGCGACGAGACCCGGCTCTTCTACACGCGCAAGCCGTGGAAGCGCGTCATCGTGATGTTCGCCGGACCGTTCATGAACCTGGTCCTGGCGGCCGCGCTGTTCTTCGGCTCGATGATGACCCTCGGCGTCGAAGGCCAGACGACCAAGGTCGCCGGCGTCCAGAAGTGCGTGATCGAGCAGAGCAGCAAGCGCGAGAAGTGCCAGGCGGGCGACCCCGTCTCCCCGGCGTTCAAGGCGGGGCTGAAGGAGGGCGACAGGATCGTCGCCTTCAACGGCACTCCGGTGGCCGACTGGGACACGCTCTCGGACCGCATCCGCGACACCATCGGCGCGGCGACGATCACCGTCGAGCGCGACGGCCGGAGCGTCGACCTGCACCCCGTGCTCGTCACCAACAAGGTCCCGAAGAAGGACGAGGACGGCCAGGTCGTCCAGCCCGTGACGTACGTCGACGCGGGCTACCTCGGCTTCGCCTCGAAGACCGAGGTCGCGCCGCTCAGCTTCGGCGAGACGACCGAGCGGATGACCGACCTCCTGGAGAACGGCGTCCACTCCGTGATCGCCCTCCCCGGCAAGATCCCCGGACTGTGGGACGCCACCTTCGGGGACGGCGAGCGCGCCCAGGACTCCCCGGTCGGCGTCGTCGGCGCCGCCCGGATCACCGGCGAGCTCATGACGATCGAGGCGCCGCCGACGACGATCCTCGTGATGTTCATGAACCTGCTGGTGTTCTTCAACGTCTCGCTGTTCCTGTTCAACATGCTCCCGCTGCTGCCGCTCGACGGCGGCCACATCGCGGGCGCCCTCTGGGAGTCCGTGCGCCGCAACACGGCCCGGCTCTTCAAGCGCCCCGACCCCGGCCCGTTCGACGTGGCCAAGCTGATGCCCGCCGCCTACGTGGTGGCCGGTGTCTTCGTCTGCTTCACCCTGCTCGTGCTCGCCGCCGACATCGTCAATCCGGTGAAGATCACGTAGCTCCCAGGGGGGACGGATGCCTGCGTGTCCGGCCCCCCACCCCCGGGGCGGTAACCTCGGAGACCTGAGCCCGCCGACGCACAACCTTGAGGTTGCACTTCAGATGACCGCGATTTCTCTCGGTATCCCGACCGTTCCGACCCGGCTCGCCGAGCGGCGCAAGAGCCGCCAGATCCAGGTCGGCAGCGTGGCCGTCGGCGGTGACGCACCGGTCTCCGTCCAGTCGATGACGACGACCCGCACCTCCGACATCGGCGCCACGCTCCAGCAGATCGCCGAGCTGACCGCCTCCGGCTGCCAGATCGTGCGCGTCGCCTGCCCGACCCAGGACGACGCCGACGCCCTCGCGGTCATCGCGAAGAAGTCGCAGATCCCGGTCATCGCCGACATCCACTTCCAGCCGAAGTACGTCTTCGCCGCGATCGACGCCGGCTGCGCGGCCGTCCGCGTCAACCCCGGCAACATCAAGCAGTTCGACGACAAGGTCAAGGAGATCGCCAAGGCGGCCTCCGACGCCGGCACCCCGATCCGCATCGGCGTCAACGCCGGTTCGCTCGACGCGCGGCTCCTCAAGAAGTACGGCAAGGCCACCCCCGAGGCGCTCGTCGAGTCCGCCCTCTGGGAGGCCGGCCTCTTCGAGGAGCACGGCTTCCGCGACATCAAGATCTCGGTCAAGCACAACGACCCGGTCGTCATGGTCGAGGCCTACCGCCAGCTCGCCGCCCAGTGCGACTACCCGCTCCACCTCGGCGTCACCGAGGCGGGCCCGGCCTTCCAGGGCACCATCAAGTCGGCCGTCGCCTTCGGCGCCCTCCTCGCCCAGGGCATCGGCGACACGATCCGCGTCTCGCTCTCCGCGCCCCCGGCCGAGGAGATCAAGGTCGGCATCCAGATCCTGGAGTCGCTCAACCTCCGCCAGCGCCGCCTGGAGATCGTCTCCTGCCCGTCCTGCGGCCGCGCCCAGGTCGACGTCTACAAGCTCGCCGAGGAGGTCACCGCCGGCCTCGACGGCATGACCGTCCCGCTGCGCGTCGCCGTCATGGGCTGTGTCGTCAACGGCCCCGGCGAGGCCCGCGAGGCCGACCTCGGCGTCGCCTCCGGCAACGGCAAGGGCCAGATCTTCGTCAAGGGCGAGGTCATCAAGACCGTCCCCGAGTCGAAGATCGTCGAGACCCTCATCGAAGAGGCGCTCAAGATCGCCGAGCAGATGGAGAAGGACGGCGTCGCCAGCGGCGAGCCGTCGGTCGCCATCGGCGTCTGAGCCCCGCCCACCGCGTCGTGAAGCCCCTCCGCCCCACCGGGCGGAGGGGCTTCCTCCATGGGCACTCACCCGCAGGCCCTGTGCGCCCTGCTCTGGCGCCCCGGAGCCGAACCGAGCCCTCAAATGAGGGTGGGGGTACAGTGCGGAGACCAGCAGAGCCGCACGGTGAGGCCCCCTCGTGTTGACACAGACGACCACCCGGGTCCTCGAACCCGCCGATCTCGGCGCCGCACTCGCCGTCCTGGAGAGCGCCCCCGTCGAGAACGCCTTCGTGACCGCCCGCGTCCAGATCGCCGGGCTCGACCCCTGGCGCCTCGGCGGCGAGATGTGGGGCTGGTACGACCAGGGACGGCTCCGCTCGCTCTGCTACTCCGGCGCCAACCTCGTCCCCATCTGCGCCACCCCCGAGGCCGTCCGCGCCTTCGCCGACCGCGCCCGCAGGATCGGCCGCCGCTGCTCCTCGATCGTCGGCCCCGCCGAACCCACCGCCCTGCTCTGGCGGCTCCTCGAACCCAGCTGGGGCCCCGCGCGCGACGTCCGCGCCCGCCAGCCCCTCATGATCGCCGAGGAGCCCTCCACCGCGGTCGCACCCGACCCGCTGGTCCGCCGCGTCCGCAAGAACGAGATGGACGCGATCATGCCCGCCTGCGTGGCCATGTTCACCGAGGAGGTCGGGATCTCGCCGCTGGCCAACGACGGCGGACTCCTCTACCAGGCCCGCGTCGCCGAGCTCGTCGGCGCCGGCCGCTCCTTCGCCCGCTTCGAGGACGGCAAGGTCGTCTTCAAGGCCGAGATCGGCGCCGCGACCCGCCAGGCCTGCCAGATCCAGGGCGTCTGGGTCGCCCCCGAGCACCGCGGCAAGGGCCTCTCCGAGACCGGCATGGCCGCCGTCCTCCAGTACGCCCTCGCCGACGTCGCCCCCGTCGTCAGCCTGTACGTCAACGACTACAACACCCCCGCCCGCGCCGCGTACCGCCGCGTCGGCTTCCGCGAGACCGGCGCCTTCATGAGCGTGCTGTTCTGAGGCGGAGCGTGCTGTCCTGACACCCCCGCCGCTTGTAGGGTGCGCCGCATGGATGACGCAGAGTCCGCGGGGACCGTGATCGGACCGGTCAATCTCGCCGCCCGGGTGGACGAGGCCCTCGCCGTGCAGGCGGTCGCCTTCGGTCTCGACCGCGACGAGGTCGCCGTACGCCGCCACATCGTGCTGCGCCACCTCATGAGCCCCGGCGCCCGCGCCTACGGGGCCACCACGCCCGACGGCCGGCTCGTCGGCTTCGTGTACGGGATGCCCAACGACCGCACCCACTGGTGGTCGACCGTCGTCGAGCCGTACCTGCGCGCCACCGGAACCGCCGACTGGCTCACCGACTCCTTCGTCATCACCGAGCTCCACGTCCACCCCGACTTCCAGGGCCGGGGCGTGGGCCGCGGGCTGATCACCACGATCACCGACGGCGCCGCCGAACCGCGCTCGATCCTCTCCGCGATCGACACCGAGTCCCCGGCCCGAGGCCTCTACCGCGCCCTCGGGTACGAGGACCTCGCCCGCCAGGTCCACTTCCCGAGCGCGGCCCGCCCGTACGCGGTGATGGGCGCGCCCCTGCCGCTCAAGCGCCGGAACTGATTTCTCCTGCCAGGGATGGCCCGGCTAACCTCGGCGCTACCACCCATACGGCAGGAGTACGAGAACCATGGCCAACGCACCGGTCCAGCGCATGTCGAAGTTGATGGCGAAGACGCTGCGCGACGACCCGGCGGACGCCGAGGTCCTCAGCCACAAGCTCCTCGTCCGCGCGGGCTACGTCCGCCGCACCGCCGCCGGCATCTGGAGCTGGCTGCCCCTCGGCCTGAAGGTCCTCGCCAACGTCGAGCGCGTCGTCCGCGAGGAGATGGACGCCATCGGCGCGCAGGAGGTCCTGCTCCCCGCCCTGCTGCCCCGCGAGCCCTACGAGGCGACCGGCCGCTGGGAGGAGTACGGCGCCGAGCTCTTCCGCCTCCAGGACCGCAAGGGTGCCGACTACCTCCTCGGCCCCACCCACGAGGAGATCTTCACCCTCCTGGTCAAGGACCAGTGCTCGTCCTACAAGGACCTGCCGGTGATCCTCTACCAGATCCAGAACAAGTACCGCGACGAGGCCCGTCCGCGCGCCGGCGTCCTGCGCGGCCGCGAGTTCCTCATGAAGGACTCCTACTCCTTCGACACGGAGGACGAGGGCCTCGCCGAGTCGTACGGGCTGCACCGCCAGGCGTACCAGCGGATCTTCGAGCGCCTCGGCCTCGACTACCGGATCGTCGCCGCCACCGCCGGCGCCATGGGCGGCTCGAAGTCCGAGGAGTTCCTCGCCCCGGCCGGTGCCGGCGAGGACACCTTCGCCGACTGCCCGAACTGCGACTTCGCCGCGAACACCGAGGCCGTCTACCAGGCCGTGAAGGCCGTCGACGCCGCCGGTGTCCCCGCCGCCGAGGAGATCCCGACCCCCGACACCCCCACCATCGAGACGCTCGCCGCCTCGCTGGGCGTGCCGGCCTCCGCCACCCTCAAGAACCTCCTGGTGAAGGTCGACGGCGAGATCGTCGCCATCGGCGTCCCCGGCGACCGCGAGGTCGACATGGGCAAGGTCGAGGAGCACTTCGGCGCCACGGCCACGGTCGAGCTGGTGACCGAGGAGGACTTCGCGCAGCGCGCCGACCTCGTCCGCGGCTACGTCGGTCCGCAGGGCCTGGAGAAGGTCACCTACCTCGCCGACCCGCGCGTGGCCCCCGGCACCGCGTGGATCACGGGCGCCAACAAGGAGGGCATGCACGCGAAGAACGTCGTCGCGGGCCGTGACTTCGAGGTCTCCGAGTACGTCGACGTCGTCGTGGTCGAGGAGGGCGACCCGTGCCCCAAGTGCGGCACCGGCCTCAAGCTGGACCGCGCGATCGAGATCGGCCACATCTTCCAGCTGGGCCGCAAGTACGCCGACGCCCTCAAGCTCGACGTCCTCGGCCAGAACGGCAAGCCGGTCCGCGTGACCATGGGCTCGTACGGCATCGGGGTCACCCGCGCCGTGGCCGCGCTCGCCGAGCAGACCGCCGACGAGAAGGGCCTGTGCTGGGCCTCTGAGGTCGCCCCGGCCGACGTCCACGTCGTCGCCGCCGGCAAGGCCCTCCAGACCGAGCTGGCCCTCGAGGTCTCCGACAAGCTGGCCGCCGCCGGCCTCCGCGTCCTGGTCGACGACCGCGCGGGCGTCTCCCCGGGCGTCAAGTTCACCGACGCGGAGCTCATCGGCGTCCCGAAGATCCTCGTCGCCGGCCGCCGCGCCGCCGAGGGCGTCGTGGAGCTGAAGGACCGCCGCACGGGCGAGCGCGAGGAGCTCACCGTCGACGAGGCCCTGGCCCGCCTGAGCGCCTGACGACCTGGGAGAAGCGCCCCGCGGCCTCCGGGAGGAGACCGCGGGGCGCTTCTGTCGTACCCCTGCGGGCGTCAGGCCGCCTCGTCCCGCGGCACCGGCTCCGCCGACGCCCCCGTCAGGTCCTCGATCTCCTCGTCGGCGCCCACGTGCCCGTGCCCGTGCGTGAACGGGCCGGCCAGCGGCGGTACGGGCTCGGGCCCGCCGTGCGGCCACGGACGCTCCGGGCCGCTCCCCGGCGTCGCCCGCTCCAGGAACCGCAGCAGCTCCACCGGGATCGGCAGGACCAGCGTCGAGTTCTTCTCCGCCGACACCGCCATCACCGTCTGCAGCAGGCGCAGTTGGAGAGCCGCCGGCTCCGCGGACATCACGCCCGCCGCCTCCGCCAGCTTCCTCGACGCCTGGAGCTCCGCGTCCGCGTTGATCACCCGGGCCCGCCGCTCCCGGTCCGCCTCCGCCTGCCGGGCCATGGAGCGCTTCATCGTCTCCGGCAGGGACACGTCCTTGATCTCGACCCGGTCGATCGCGACGCCCCAGCCCATCGCGGGGCTGTCGAGCATCAGCTCCAGCCCCTGGTTGAGCTTCTCCCGGTTGGAGAGCAGGTCGTCGAGGTCGCTCTTGCCGATGATCGACCGCAGCGAGGTCTGCGCCATCTGCGAGACGGCGAACTTGTAGTCCTCCACCCGCACCAGCGCGTCCGCCGGGTCGACCACCTTGAAGTACACGACCGCGTCCACGCGGACGGTCACGTTGTCCCGGGTGATTCCCTCCTGCGCGGGGACGGGCAGGGTGACGATCTGCATGTTCACCTTGTGCAGCCGGTCCACCACCGGAACGATCATCGTGAACCCGGGCCCGCGCACCTCGCTGCGCAGCCTGCCGAAGCGGAAGACGACCCCGCGCTCGTACTGCTTCACCACCCGCGCCGCCGCACCCGCGTACACCGCGGTCGCCGCGGCCGCGCCGGCCACCGCCATGAGCAGCTCTTCGATCATCACGGCCCCCTCAGGCAAGCGGAAACAAGGGATGAACCGTACGAAAAGGGTATTCCCCTACAGCCAGCTCGCGAACTCCAGAAGCAGCTCCGCGTCCTGCCGCCGCCCCGCCGTGAGCGCCCGCGTCCCCGACTCGACCGCGCGGAACAGGGTCCAGCCCCGCAGCCGCTCCCGGTCCACGTCGAGCGAGTCCGCCAGCTTGTTGACCCGCCGACGCGCCGTCGCGGCGCCCGCCGACGCGCCCACCAGGTCCTCGACCCGGTCCCGTACCAGCCGCGCCAGGTCGTAGGCCCGCTCGCCGACCAGCGGATCGGGGCCGACCGCGAGCCACGGCGACCGGTCTCCGGCGAGCACCTTGCCCTGCCGGAAGCAGCCGTGCAGCAGCAGCGACTCGGCCGGCGCGGCGAGCAGCTCCTCGCGGGCGGCGAGCGCCGAGTCCGTCACCTCGGCGGTCGCCGGGTCCGTCCGGTACGGCTCCATCGCCTCCGCCTGCCGGCCCGTCCGCTCGGCCACCGACTCGAAGCCGTGCCCGGCCGCCGGCTCGACCCACAGCTTCCGTACGGCCCCGGCGGCCTCCAGGAGCGCCTTGGCCTCCGGCAGCGACCGCAGCGAGACCTCGGGGTGCAGCCGCTCCAGGACGAGCCCGCCCTCCGCCGTCTCGTCGAGCAGCCGCACCGCGCCCCAGCCGTTCCAGTGCGCGAGCGCGTCCCGCTCCAGGTCCGGGCGGGTGAACGGCGGCGCGATCTTGAGCGCGGCGGGGGAGTCGTCCGCGCGCCGGACGAGCAGCACGAGACTGCTCCGCCCGCCGGGCGCCATCACCCGTTCGGCGGCCAGCGAGGCGTGGTCCGCCACGGCCCGCGCGTGCTCCGGAAGCGGCCCGAGCCACTCGGTCGCCGCGCTCTCCCCGTACGTCTCGCCGAGTGCCCGTACGAGTCGCTGCGGCGGTTCGAAAGCCATGCGTGCGTTGTCCTTCTGCCGTTCGGTCGACCTGGTCGGGGCCGGGGACTCACACCCGCTCGGCGAGCCCAGGAAAGGTTACGTGGCTGCCGCGCCAGCGGACGGCTCGCACGGCCGCCTCCCGCAGCGCGGCGGCCGCCTCGCTCCGCAGCGGGCCCCGGCCGGCCCGTACGAGATCGGAGTAGACCCCCGCCACCCGGTCCTCCAGGACGGCCGCGAGCCGCACCGCGCCCGCCGTGTCGGCCACCGCGAACGGCAGCGCGTAGGCCGCCTCCGCCGCCACCGGCGTGCCGCCGAGGTCGCGCACGGTCCTGCGCAGCGCGTCCCGGCGCGCCCGGTGGGCCTCGTACGCGGCGGTTGCCTCGGCGCGGCGGGCGGCGCCGATCCGGCCGCCGACGACCCCGTACCCGTACACCGCCGCGTGTTCGGCGGCCAGCGCCGCCTGGGCCGCGTCGAGGGCGCTCATGCCGGTGCTCCTTCGGTCAGCAGGTACGCGTGCGCGGCGCCCGCCGCCGCCACGGAGGCGAGCAGCCGCGCGTACTCGGACGGGGCCGTGACCAGCGCCTTCGTGTACTGGTCCGAGGTCGCCCGCTCGGCGGCGGCGAGCTCCGTGAGGGCGGCCCGGGGATCGGCCGGCACGCGCGCGCGTGCGGAGGGCGCGGCCGGGGTGGCGGGGGAGCCGGAGGGAGCGGTCGCCGCCGCGGGGGAGCCGGAGGCAGTGGCCGAGGGCGCCGTCGTCCCGCCCTCCCCGAGCGCTGTCGCGTGCGCCGCCACGGACCGCCGCAGCGGCGTCAGCCGGCGCGCGAGCGCGGGATGCGCGGCGAGGGCCGCGTCGTAACGTTCCAGCAGGTCCCGCGAGGCCGTCACCGAACGGAGCCGCAGCGCCGCCTCGGCGCGCGCCACCCGTTCGGCCTCCAGTTCGGCGGCGCTCGGCTTCCGCGTGCCCCCGCCGCCCCCGCCGGACGCGGTGCAGCCCGCCAGGGCCGTCGTTCCCGCCACCGCTCCCGCCAGCGCGCCCGCCCTGAGGAGTGCGCGCCTGCCCGTCGTCGTCACGCTCTCTCACTCCGTCCGTCGTACGTCGTCGAAGATCGTCGAGATCACCGCAGGCGAGCGTACCCGCGGCCCCCGGGCCCGTGGACGGCAACACCCTCCGGGACCGGATACCCTTTGATCTGACACGCGACGAACCCACAACAGCACACGCGGCCGAGGAGTCACCCGGATGAGCACCACCCAGAGCGACAGGCTGCGCGGACTCATTGAGCCGCTCGTCACCGCGAAGGACCTGGATCTGGAAGAGATCGAGGTGTCCCGGGCCGGCCGCCGCGGACTGCTGCGCGTCGTCGTCGATTCGGAGGAGGGCGTCGAGCTCGACGCCTGCGCCGAGCTGAGCCGCGAGATCTCCGAGAAGCTCGACGAGACCGATGTGATGGGCGAGGGCGAGTACGTCCTCGAAGTCAGCTCTCCCGGCGCCGACCGCCCCCTGACCGAGCACCGCCACTACGTGCGTGCCACCGGCCGACTGGCCAAGCTGACGCTCGCCGAGGGCGGCGACCTGGTCGCGCGCATCCTCGCCGTGGACGAGGACGGCATGGACATGGAGGTCCCGGGTGTGAAGGGGCGCAAGCCCACCGCCCGCCGGGTCGAGTTCGCCGAGATCGTCAAGGCGCGTGTCGAGATCGAGTTCAACCGCAAGGACAAGAAGGAAGAGGAGGCGTAGCCGTGGACATCGACGTGAAGCTCCTGAAGGGCTTGGCACAGGAGAAGGACATCTCCTTCGAGATGCTGGTCGAGGCGATCGAGTCGGCCCTCCTCATCGCGTACCACCGCACCCCCGACGCCCGCCGCCGCGCGCGCGTGGAGCTGAACCGGGCCACCGGCCACGTGACGGTGTGGGCCCAGGAGGACCCCGCCGAGCTGGAGGAGGGCCAGGAGCCCAAGGACTTCGACGACACCCCGTCGGACTTCGGCCGGATCGCGGCGAGCACCGCCCGCCAGGTGATCCAGCAGCGCCTGCGCGACGCCGAGAACGACGTGACGTTCGGCGAGTACGCCCGCCGCGAGGGTGACGTCGTCGCCGGTGTGGTGCAGCAGGGCAAGGACCCGAAGAACGTCCTGGTCCGTCTGGACGACAAGCTGGAGGCCATCCTCCCCGTGCAGGAGCAGGTGCCGGGCGAGGACTACTCGCACGGCCTGCGCCTGCGGACGTACGTCGTCCGGGTGGCCCGCGGTGTCCGCGGCCCGTCCGTCACCCTCTCGCGCACGCACCCCAGCCTGGTGAAGAAGCTCTTCGCCCTGGAGGTGCCCGAGATCGCCGACGGTTCCGTCGAGATCTCGGCCATCGCGCGCGAAGCGGGTCACCGCACCAAGATCGCCGTGCGTTCCACCCGTTCGGGTCTGAACGCCAAGGGCGCCTGCATCGGCCCGATGGGCAGCCGCGTCCGCAACGTGATGGCGGAGCTGCTCGGCGAGAAGATCGACATCGTCGACTGGTCGGACGACCCGGCCGAGATGGTGGCGAACGCGCTCTCCCCGGCGCGGGTCTCCAAGGTCGAGATCGTCGACCTGGCCGCCCGTTCCGCCCGGGTGACGGTGCCGGACTACCAGCTGTCGCTGGCGATCGGCAAGGAGGGGCAGAACGCCCGCCTCGCCGCGCGTCTGACCGGCTGGCGGATCGACATCCGACCCGACACCGAGCCGGCCGGTCCGCAGGACTGAGACCGTTTTTGGCCAACAGCTGTTCGATTTTTGCCCCAAACGGGTGAGGTCGGTACGGGGAGGTAGACTTAATCGTGTCTGGCCGGACGCAAGCCCGCGTATGCCCTGAACGAACCTGTGTGGGATGTCGGGAGCGAGCGGCCAAGAGCGATCTGCTGCGGATCGTGGTGAATAAGGACGAGTGCGTTCCGGATCATCGCGGTACGCTGCCCGGCCGGGGTGCGTACCTGCACCCCGCCGTGGTCTGTCTCGACCAGGCGGTCCGCCGCCGGGCGTTCCCCCGGGCCTTCAGGGTCCAGGGCCCGCTCGACACGACGGAGCTCCGTCTGCACGTCGAGCGATCGGCGCCGCAGTGAAGAAGAAGTACGGCACGGATCACCGTGCGGTCAGGTACCTCGCGAGTTGGAAGTAGGTCGAGATTGCGATGAGCACTCGATGAGTACGCGATGAGTACGCCCATGAAGTAGCGACGGTCCGGCGGTAACCGGACCTCACAAAGGAGCGAAGTGGCTAAGGTCCGGGTATACGAACTCGCCAAGGAGTTCGGTGTGGAGAGCAAGGTCGTCATGGCCAAGCTCCAAGAACTCGGTGAATTCGTCCGTTCGGCGTCCTCGACGATCGAGGCGCCGGTCGTGCGCAAGTTGACTGACGCTTTGCAGGGTCCCGGTGGCAACGCCGGCAAGACCGCTGCCAAGCCCGGCGCGCCCCGCAAGGCGGCGCCCTCCCCCGCGGCGCCGTCTCCGGCCGCCGCGGCTCGTCCCGCTGCCCCCAAGCCCGGCGCCCCGGCCCCCAAGCCGGCCCCCGCCGCGCCTGCGGCGCCCGCCCCGGTCACGCCGGCCGCGCCCGCGAGCAGCACCCCCTCTCCGGCTCCGGCCGCCTCGGGCCCCCGCCCGGGCCCGAAGCCCGCGCCCAAGCCGGTCACCCCGGCTCCGGCCGCGCCCGAGTTCACCGCGCCTCCGTCGGCTCCCGCCGCCGGTCCGCGCCCCGGCGGCGCCGCCCCGGGTCCCCGTCCCGCCGGCGAGCGCCCCGCCCGCCCGGGTCAGGGTGCCCCGCGCCCGCAGGGTCAGGGCGCGCCGCGTCCGCAGGGCCAGGGCGCTCCCCGTCCGGGCGGTGCCCGTCCGGCCGGTCCGCGTCCGGGCAACAACCCGTTCACCTCGGGCGGCTCCACCGGCATGGCGCGCCCGCAGGCGCCCCGTCCCGGCGGCGGCGCCCCGCGCCCGCAGGGCCCCGGCGCCGTTCCCGGCGCCCCGCGTCCGCAGGGTGGCCCCGGCGGCGCCCCGCGTCCGCAGGGTCAGGGCCAGGGCGGCGCGCGTCCCACCCCCGGTGGCATGCCGCGTCCGCAGGCTCCCCGTCCGGGCGGCGCGCCCGGCGGTAACCGTCCGAACCCGGGCATGATGCCGCAGCGTCCCGCTGCCGGCCCGCGCCCCGGTCCCGGCGGTCGTGGCCCCGGTGGCCCCGGCGGTCGTCCCGGCGGTGCCGGTGGCGGCGGTCGTCCCGGCTTCGCCGGTCGTCCGGCCGGTCCCGGTGGCGGTGGCGGCGGCTTCGCCGGCCGTCCCGGTGGTCCCGGTGGCGGCGGCGGTCGCCCGGGTGGTCCCGGTGGTGGCGGCGGCTTCGGCGGTCGTCCCGGCGGCTTCGGCGGTCGTCCCGGTGGTCCGGGTGCCCGTGGTGGCACGCAGGGCGCCTTCGGCCGTCCCGGTGGTCCCGCGCGTCGTGGCCGCAAGTCGAAGCGTCAGAGGCGCCAGGAGTACGAGGCCATGCAGGCCCCGTCCGTGGGCGGCGTGATGCTGCCTCGCGGCAACGGCGACACCATTCGCCTGTCGCGCGGTGCCTCCCTCACCGACTTCGCCGAGAAGATCGGCGCCAACCCGGCGTCGCTCGTCGCGGTGATGATGAACCTCGGTGAGATGGTCACGGCCACGCAGTCCGTCTCCGACGACACGCTGACGATGCTCGGCGAGGAGATGAACTACACCGTCCAGATCGTCTCGCCGGAGGAAGAGGACCGCGAGCTCCTCGAGTCCTTCGACATCGAGTTCGGCGAGGACGAGGGCGGCGAAGAGGCTCTGGTCTCCCGTCCGCCGGTCGTCACCGTCATGGGTCACGTCGACCACGGCAAGACCCGACTGCTCGACGCGATCCGCAAGACGAACGTCGTCGCGGGCGAGGCCGGTGGCATCACGCAGGGCATCGGTGCCTACCAGGTGGGCACCGAGGTCAACGGCGAGGACCGCAAGATCACCTTCATCGACACCCCGGGTCACGAGGCGTTCACCGCCATGCGTGCCCGTGGTGCGAAGTCGACCGACATCGCGATCCTCGTGGTCGCGGCCAACGACGGCGTCATGCCGCAGACGATCGAGGCGCTCAACCACGCCAAGGCCGCCGGCGTCCCGATCGTCGTCGCGGTCAACAAGATCGACGTCGAGGGCGCGGACCCGACCAAGGTCCGCGGCCAGCTGACCGAGTTCGGTCTCGTGGCCGAGGAGTACGGCGGCGACACGATGTTCGTCGACATCTCCGCCAAGCAGGGTCTGCACATCGACTCCCTGCTGGAGGCCGTCGTCCTCACCGCCGACGCCTCGCTCGACCTGCGGGCCAACCCGAACCAGGACGCGCAGGGTATTGCGATCGAGTCGCACCTCGACCGTGGTCGCGGTGCCGTCTCCACCGTCCTCGTTCAGCGCGGAACGCTGCGCATCGGCGACACCGTGGTGGTCGGCGATGCGTACGGCCGCGTCCGGGCGATGCTCGACGACAAGGGCAACAACGTCGAGGAGGCGACCCCGTCGACTCCCGTCCTGGTGCTCGGTCTCACCAACGTGCCGGGTGCCGGCGACAACCTCATCGTTGTCGACGAGGACCGTACGGCCCGTCAGATCGCCGAGAAGCGCGCTGCGCGTGAGCGCAACGCCGCCTTCGCCAAGCGCGTCCGCCGGGTGTCCCTCGAGGACCTCGACAAGGTGCTCAAGGCCGGTCTGGTGCAGGAACTCAACCTCATCATCAAGGGCGACGCGTCCGGTGCGGTCGAGGCCCTCGAAGCCTCGCTGCTCCAGCTCGACGTCGGCGAAGAGGTCGACATCCGCGTCCTGCACCGTGGTGTGGGTGCGGTCACCGAGTCCGACATCGACCTGGCGATGGGCTCCGACGCCATCGTCATCGGCTACAACGTCCGTGCGGCCGGCCGTGCCGCGCAGATGGCGGAGCGCGAGGGCGTCGACGTCCGCTACTACTCGGTGATCTACCAGGCCATCGAGGAGATCGAGGCGGCGCTCAAGGGCCTCCTCAAGCCGGAGTACGAAGAGGTCGAGCTCGGCACGGCGGAGATCCGCGAGGTCTTCCGTTCGTCCAAGCTGGGCAACATCGCGGGTGTTCTCATCCGCTCCGGCGAGGTCAAGCGCAACACCAAGGCGCGCCTCATCCGCGACGGCAAGGTCATCGCGGAGGACCTCACCATCCACGGTCTGCGCCGCTTCAAGGACGACGTCACCGAGATTCGTGAAGGCTTCGAGGGTGGTATCAACCTCGGAAACTACAACGACATCAAGATCGACGACGTCATCGCGACGTACGAGATGCGCGAGAAGCCGCGCGCGTAACGCGTGAGCTGCGTCCGGGGCCGGTCGGCGGGAGTTATTCCGTCGATCGGCCCCGGCCGTTGCGTGTACGGTTTCTGGTGACCCTGCCAAGCGACGGCGTGGCAGGCCACCGAACCCGAACCGGCGGGACATCCGGCACCGCATGTACGTGGGGACTCTGTCCTTCGATCTGCTCCTCGGCGACGTTCACTCGCTGAAGGAAAAACGCTCCGTCGTCCGGCCCGTCGTCGCCGAGCTCCAGCGCAAGTTCTCCGTGAGCGCGGCCGAGGTGGGCGACCAGGACCTCCATCGCAGGGCCCGTATCGGGGTCGCGCTGGTGTCCGGGGACGCGGGGTTCGTGTCGGACGTACTCGACCGCTGCGAGCGCCTGGTGGCCGCGCGGCCGGAGGTGGAGCTGCTTTCGGTGCGCCGAAGGCTCCACACTGATGAAGACTGATTGAGCAAGGCAAAGAAGGAGAAGGACCAGTGGCCGACAACGCGCGGGCGAAGAAGCTGGCAGACCTCATCCGGGAGGTGGTCGCCGAGAAGCTGCAGCGCGGCATCAAGGACCCCCGCCTGGGCACGCACGTGACCATCACGGACACCCGTGTCACCGGCGACCTGCGGGAGGCCACGGTCTTCTACACGGTCTACGGCGACGACGAGGACCGGGCGAGCGCGGCGGCCGGCCTGGAGAGCGCCAAGGGCATCCTCCGTTCGGCCGTGGGCCGCGCGGCGGGCACCAAGTTCACCCCGACCCTGACGTTCATCGCCGACGCCCTCCCGGAGAACGCGCGGACGATCGAGGACCTCCTCGACAAGGCGCGGGCCTCGGACGCCCAGGTGCGGCAGGCCTCCTCGGGCGCCACCTTCGCGGGCGACGCCGACCCCTACAAGAAGCCGGGCGAGGACGAAGCCGCCGAATGAGCACCGCACCCACCAAGACGCCCGACGGTCTTGTCATTGTCGACAAGCCGTCGGGCTTCACTTCGCACGACGTCGTGGCCAAGATGCGGGGGATCGCGAAGACCCGCCGCGTCGGCCACGCGGGCACGCTCGACCCCATGGCCACGGGCGTCCTCGTCCTCGGCGTCGAGCGCGCCACCAAGCTCCTCGGTCACCTCGCGCTGACCGAGAAGGAGTACCTGGGCACCATCCGCCTGGGCCAGACCACGATCACCGACGACGCCGAGGGCGAGATCACGGCGTCGGTCGACGCTTCGAAGGTCACCCGCGAGCAGATCGACGCCGGCGTGGCCGAGCTCACCGGCGCCATCATGCAGGTGCCGTCGAAGGTCTCCGCGATCAAGATCGACGGCAAGCGGTCGTACGCGCGCGTGCGCGGCGGCGAGGAGTTCGAGATCCCGGCCCGCCCGGTGACCGTCTCCTCGTTCCAGGTGTACGACGTCCGCGAGGCCACGGCCGAGGACGGCACGCCCGTCGTCGACCTGGTCGTCTCGGTCGTCTGCTCCTCCGGTACGTACATCCGGGCGCTCGCCCGGGACCTCGGTGCCGGGCTCGGCGTGGGCGGTCACCTGACCGCGCTCCGCCGCACCCGCGTCGGCCCGTACAAGCTGGACGCGGCGAAGACCCTGGACCAGCTCCAGGAGGAGCTGACCGTCATGCCGGTCGCCGACGCCGCCGCCGCGGCGTTCCCGCGCTGGGACGTCGACGAGAAGCGCGGCACGCTGCTCCTCAACGGCGTCCGCCTGGACATGCCGACCTACCCGGCGGGTCCGGTCGCGGTCTTCGGGCCGGGCGGGAAGCTGCTCGCGCTCGTCGAGGACCAGCGGGGCAAGGCGAAGAGCCTCGCGGTCTTCGGCTGATCAGGACGGTTCCGAGGGGGCGGCACGTGCGCGTGCCGCCCCCTCGGCGTTTCCCCCCGACGGGTTCTGCCCGTCGAATCCGGGATATTCACCCGATCAGGGAGGCGCTCGGAGTGACAGAGGGAGCGACGGGGGGCGCGTTTGCCGAGTCCGTCGTGCCGGTGATCACCACCGACCTACCGTCGTCCCATGGGACGCGGGGACCTGGCGACGCTGGTAAGCATCTGTGATCCGGCGGGCCGGCGGCGCGGCACCGGATTCCTCGCCGACCACCACGGCACGGTCGTCACCAGCCACGAGGCCGTCGACGGCCTCACGCGCGTGCTCCTGCGCGCGCCCGGCGACCTGACCTGCCTCGCCGGTCCCGAAGCCGTCACCCCGCTGCCCGAGAGCGGCCTCGCGCTCGTCCGGACCGAAGGCCTCGGCCTGCGCCCCGTGGCCCTCGCGACCCGCCCCGAGACCGAGCCCGGCACGTACGTCCGGATCGCGGCCCAGGGCTGGCGCGAGGCCCGGGTCCTGGGCCCCGCCTCCGTCACGTACACCACGGCCGGCGGGCGCCACCGCCTCGGACACGCCCTCGAACTGGCGATCGGCACCGAGGGTGCGGAGGCGCTCCGGCTCGACGGCGGCGCCGCGGGCGGCCCGGTCCTCGACACGAGCACGGGCACGGTCCTCGCGGTCCTCGGCACGGCGCTGCGCGGCGAGCGCGCGGGGGCCGGGTACGCGGTCACGGTACGGGGGGACGGGCCGCTCGCCACCCTCCTGCGGCGGAACGCGGCGACCGTCCCCGCGTACGGGCCCGACCTCAACCTCGCGGGGATCCTGGAGCTCACCGCGACCTCCACCGGACCCGTCCGTGACCCCGACCCCTGGCCCGACCCCGTGGAACGCCCGGTGTGCGTCCGCGAGTTCACCCGTTTCGCCGAGGGGGACGCCCTCGTCATGGGGCTGGTCGGCGCCCCCGGCACCGGACGCACGACCGCCCTCGCCGCGCTCTGCGCCCGCCGGGCCCGGGGCGCCGCCCCCGCCCCCACCGTGCGGCTGCGCGGCGCCGACCTGCGGGCCGAGGACGGCTCGCTGGCCGACGCCGTGGGGCGCGCCCTCCGCCAGGCCGGCCGCATCGTCACCGCCTCCGGGGCGCTCGGCGACACCGGCGCGGCGACGCCGGAACGCGCGGCCGCGCTCGCCCGGGAGGCGGACCGCCCCCTCCTCGTCGTCCTCGACGGCCCCGAGGAGATGCCGCCCCTCCTCGCCCACCGGCTGCCCGACTGGACCGAGGCGACCGAGCGCTGGCTGCGGGACCACGGCGCCCGACTCGTCACGGCCTGCCGCCCGGAACACTGGGACCTGGCGGGCACGCTGTACACCCCGGCCGCCCTGCACCGCCCGGCGGAGGGCCCCACGACCGGCACCCTCGGGGGGACGCCCCGGCCCAGGGCCCACGAGGGCGGCGCGCCCCCGGCGGAGGGCCCCGGGGGCGGCGCGTTCCGGGCTGGGGGACCCGGGGGTGGTGCGGCTTCGGCGGCGGGCCGTGGAGGCGGCGCGTTCCTGGCCGGGGGCGCCGGGGGTGGTGCGTACCGGGCCGGGGCCCCTGGGGGTGGTGCGTCGTCGCCGGCGGGTCCTGGGGCCGGTGTGTTCCTGGCTGGGGGCGCCGGGGGCAGTGCGGCCTCGGACGTGCCCGGCGCGCCCGGGGCGGGGGCGACGGGGCCGTGGCCTGGGCACGGTACGTACCGCGTGGAGGTTTCCGGCGGCGGGGCCTGTCGGGGGGAGGTCCCCGGGGGCTGGGTGTCGCCTCCTGCCCTCGTGCTCGGGGCGTACTCGGAGGCCGAGGCCAGGGCCGTACGGGAGGGGTACGGGCTCGGGGAGGGCGACCTCGCCGAGGCGGACGCACGGCACCCGCTGGCGCTGCGGCTCCTCGCCGAGGTCCGGGCCGCGCTCCCGGGCGCCGTGCCGGGGCGTCCCGGCCGGGAGGAGATCTTCCACGCGCACCTCGACCTGATGTGCCTGCGGGTCGCCGTCCGGGTCGCCGCCGGCTCCCGCCCGCTCGTCCGGGGCACGGCCGTCCGTGTCCTCGCGGCCCGGGTCGCGGGCCAGGTCCACGAGGCGGCCCGCCGCTGCCTGGGCCCCGGGCACGGCGTCCTCGACCGCGCCTCCTTCGAGGAACTCTTCCCCTGGCGCGAGGGCTGGGCATCGGCCGTCCTCACGGAGGGCCTCCTCGTCCCGGCCGGGACCGGCTACCGCTTCGCCCACGAGGAGCTCGCCGACTGGCTCCAGGCGTCCCACCTGGACCTGGACACGGCGCTCGACGCCCTGGTCCACAGCCGGGCGACGCCCCCCGGGGCCGCCGCCGCGGACGGAACCGTGCCGGAGGGCCGTCGTGCGCCCGGGGACGCGGCCGCGCAGGCGGTCTCCGTTCCGGCGCGTGCGCCCGAGGTCCGGCCCGGGGCCGGGTCCCCGTACGAGGCGGGCTTCCCGTACGTGGCCGGCTCCGGCGACGGCTCCGGCGGGCTCGCCACCGCCACCGCCACCGCCGCCGCCGACCCCCTCGCCCCGGCCGTCGCCTCCGGGCTCCCCTCCGACGTCCCCGTCCCCGTCCCCGTTCACGTACCGCGTCCGCGCGCCGGCGGCTCGGCCGAGGCCGTCGCCCGGCAGCTGCCCGTGCCCCGGCATCGCATCGGTCCCGTGCTCCAGGCGCTGCTCCGGCTCCACCGCGACGAGGGGCCTTCCGCCCTGGCCCCGCGTCTCGCGGCGCTCGTCACGTCCCTGGACCGGTTCGCGGACGCGCCGGATCCGGTGGACGCCGACGCCGTCTGGTGGGCCGGGCGGTTGCTCCGGGAGGCCGTACGGGAGGTGGGCGACCCGCGGCCCTACCTGCCCGTCCTCCGCCTCCTGGCCGACCGGATCGGCGGCCGCAGCCCCCGCCACCCGGTCTTCGCCGCCTTCGGCGTCGCGTTCTGGCGGGCCCTCCCCGTCGGCGAGGACGAGCGCATGGACCTCCTGCGCCGCCAGGTCCCCGCCGATCCGCCCGCGTCGCCGCCCTCCCCGTACGCGACGAGCGTCCCGCCCCGCGCCCTCGACCTCGCCGCGCGGCTGCTCGCCGCCGACCCACGGGGGGTGCAGCCGCTGCTCTGCCGGTGGTTCGGGGACGAGCGGGCGCTGCCGGCCGCCCCGCACGCGACCGTGGCGACCGCCGCCCAGGCCCTGCTGCACACGCACCGCTCGCTCGCCGTCGACGACCTGTGCGAGGCGCTCGTCGCCACCGCGCATCCGCTCGCCGAGGGGCTGCTCGGCGCGCTCGTCGAGGACGATCCGTCGGCGGTGTGCCGGGCCGTGGACCGGTGGGCGCACGACGACGGGCGGCCCGAGCGGCGGGTGGCCGCGGCCGTGTACGGGGAGCGGGTCGCCGGGCGGGTGCACGGGCCGGGGGACCGGGAGCTGCTCCGGTACGCCGCCGCCGCCCTGCTGGCCCGGCCGGCCGACCGCCGACTGCACGGGACCGCCCTCGGGCTCCTCGTCCGCGACCCGGAGACCCGCGCCCGTCACCTGCCTCGGGCCATCGCCGAGCCCCGGGTGCCCGCCGCCGCCCTCGCCGAGGCGCTCGCGACCCACCCGGGGCCCGTCCTCACGGCCTTCCGGTCCCGGCTGCACGGGACCGGCGACGAGGCGGGCGAGGCCCTGCGCGCCCTCGCCGAGATCGACACGCCCGCCCTGACCCGCCGGATCGCCGCCCTCGTCCGCGACTACGTCGCCCGGCTGCCCGACGGCGCCGGACACGTCGCCCGGTACGTGGACCGGCGCTTCGAGGACGGGCCGACGGCCAGGGCCGTCCTGTTCCCGCTGGTGTCGGGGCTGATCCGGGGCCGCCCCGCCGCCGTCCGCCGCGCCCTCGCCCCCGTCCTCGCGGCCCCCGGCACCGGCGCCTCCCGCCATCTGCGGGCCGAGCTCCTCGACGTCCTCCTCGAACACGAACGGTACGAGGCGGAGACCGGCGAGTTCGGCGTCCTGGACGCCCTGCTGACCGCCGCCGCCGAGGGGGCCGGGCTGCGGAGCGAGCCGCGCACGCGGGAGATCGTGCGGCGGGTCGGGATGCTGTACGGCCGGAGCCACGAGGGCGGCGGCGCGTTCGACCGGGCGCTCGGCGGGCTGGCGCACGAGCTCCCGGGCTTCGCCGGGCGGCTGCGCGGCTGGGTGCGTGACGCGCCGGGGGAGTGGGCCCCGCTGCTCGGGCCCGAGACGCTCAGGGCCCTGCGGTTCCCCGGCACTTCCATGCCGATGCGTGCCGACGGGCGTGGGCATGGCAGTCTTAGACCTGCGTAATCGGCGAGCAGGGCGAACAGGCGGACGAGGAGCGGTCACAGTGCAGCGCTGGCGTGGCTTGGAGGACATCCCCCAGGACTGGGGGCGCAGCGTCGTCACCATCGGCTCCTACGACGGGGTGCACCGCGGACACCAGTTGATCATCGGCCGCGCCGTCGAGCGCGCCCGTGAGCTCGGCGTCCCCTCCGTCGTGGTCACCTTCGACCCGCACCCCTCCGAGGTCGTGCGCCCCGGCAGCCACCCGCCGCTGCTCGCCCCGCACCACCGCCGCGCCGAACTGATCGCGGAGCTGGGCGTGGACGCGGTGCTCGTGCTGCCGTTCACGGCCGAGTTCTCGCAGCTGTCCGCGGCGGACTTCATCGTGAAGGTCCTCGTCGACAAGCTGCACGCCAAGGCCGTCATCGAGGGCCCCAACTTCCGCTTCGGCCACCGGGCCGCCGGGAACGTGGAGTTCCTCGCCGAGCTCGGTGAGACCTACGACTACGGCGTCGAGGTCATCGACCTGTTCGTCAGCGGTGAGGCGGGCGGCGGCCAGCCGTTCTCGTCCACGCTCACCCGCCGCCTCGTCGCGGAGGGCGACATGGCGGGCGCCGCCGAGATCCTCGGCCGCCCGCACCGCGTCGAGGGCGTCGTCGTGCGCGGCGCCCAGCGCGGCCGCGAGCTCGGCTTCCCGACGGCCAACGTCGAGACCCTGCCGCACACGGCGATCCCCGCCGACGGCGTCTACGCGGGCTGGCTCACGGCCGCGGGCGAGCGGATGCCGGCCGCCATCTCCGTCGGCACGAACCCGCAGTTCGACGGCACGGAGCGGACCGTCGAGGCGTACGCGATCGACCGTGAGGGCCTCGACCTGTACGGGCTCCACGTCGCCGTGGACTTCCTGGCGTACGTGCGCGGCATGCTGAAGTTCGACACCCTCGACGACCTGCTCGTGGCGATGGCCGACGACGTCGCCCGCAGCCGCGAGCTGACGGAGACGTACGACCGGGAGCACCCGGAGTCCTGAGCTCCCCGGTTCACCAGGTGACGAGCAGCTCCTTCGGGCCGCGGATCAGCCCCTTCGACTGCCACACCACGTCCTCGGGGCGGCCCGCGAGCCGCAGGTCCGGGTAGCGGCGCAGCAGCGTCGACAGCATCACCTCGGACTCCATGCGGGTGAGCATCGCGCCCATGCAGTGGTGCGGACCGTGCCCGAAGGACACGTGCCCGGTGCCCTCCCGGTCGAAGTCGAGCGTGTGCGGGTCGTCGAAGACCTCCGGGTCCCGGTTGGCGGCGAGGTAGGACGCGTAGACCGCCTCGCCCGCCCGGATCCGTACGCCGCCGATCTCGACGTCCTCGGTCGCGATCCGCGGCAGCCCTACGCCGTTGCGGTGCGGGATCCAGCGCAGCAGCTCGTCCACGGCCTGCGGGAGCAGCTCCGGCTCGGCGCGCAGCCGGGCCATGAGGTCCGGGCGGGTGAGGAGCACGTACACCATGTTGGCGCTGTTGTTCCGGACCGCGTGGGCGCCGCTGATCAGGATCGCCATGGCCAGTGACACGGCCTCGTCGACGCTGATCCTGCCCTCGCCGAGGGACTCGGCGAGCACGCCCGCCAGGTCGTCGGCCGGCTCGGCGAGCCGCCGGTCGAGGAGACCGCTGATGTAGCCGTGGATCTGGGCCTTGGCCGCGCGGCTGTTCTCGGGGCCGGGGCCGGAGGACAGGATGAGGTCGGGCCAGGAGGCCAGCTCCGCCCGGTCCTCGTCGGGGATGCCGAGCAGGTCGCACACCACCTCCATCGGCAGCGGGCCGTGCAGGTGCCGCATGAGGTCGGCCGGGCGGCCCGCCTCCTCCATCGCGTCGAGCAGCCGGTCGGTGCTCGCCTGTGCGAGCGGGCGGAGCCGCTTGGTGCTCTGCCCGGTGAACGCCTTCGTCACCGCCTTGCGCAGCTGCGTGTGGTACGGCGGATCGGCGTAGTTCAGTGCCGCCTTCGAGGCCACCATGTGGCCGGTCATCTTGGTCACCTGATGGTCGAGCAGGGCCGTACGGCTGAAGCGCGGGTCGGAGGTGACGGCGCGGACGTCCTCGTACCGCGTCACGAGCCAGGCCTCGTTCTCGGCGACGAAGGGGAGCCGGATGCGGGCGACGGGCTCCTTCGCGAGGAGCTCGGTGAGCAGCGGGTCGAAGTCGAGGGCCGGGAGGTCGTCCACGGCCCAGTCGCGGGCGGCGGACACCGCGGGGGACGGGGCGGGGGGTGCCGCGGGGGACGCGGCGGGGGGTGCCGCGGGCGATGCCCCGGCCGTTGTCGCGGGGGAGGTTTCGGGGGTCATGACGTGCGTGTTCCCGGCGGCGACCGACGCCGACACGCCGGGCGCCGACAGCCGCCTGAACGGAGCACTGTCCCACCCCCCGTCCGGTCACCCTGCGTAGGTGTTCCGTCGCTCTCGCGGTTGCGGGTCGGCGATCACCGGGTGAGTGTGGGCGGCAGTTCACGCGAACGAGACGAAGGAGCGAGTGTCGTGGTGACCCTGTGCAAGCCCGCTGTGTCCGTGCCCGAGCACGTGATCACGATGGAGGAGACGCTCGACCTCGCCCGTTCCCACCACGAGGGCCATCCCCAACTGGGCCTCGCGCTCAGACTGATCGGCAACACCGGCGTCACCAGACGCCATATCGTCCAGCCCATCGAGGAGACCCTCAAGCACCCCGGCTTCGAGGAGCGGAACGTCCGGTACGAGGCCGAGGCCAAGGCCCGGGTGCCGGCGGTCGTCAAGGAGGCGCTGGAGAACGCCGACCTGCGCGCCGCCGACATCGACATGATCGTCTACGTGTCCTGCACGGGCTTCATGATGCCCTCGCTGACCGCCTGGATGATCAACAACCTGGGCTTCCCCAGCCACACCCGCCAGGTGCCCATCGCCCAGCTCGGCTGCGCGGCCGGCGGAGCCGCGATCAACCGGGCGCACGACTTCTGCACGGCCTACCCCGAGGCCAACGTCCTCATCGTGGCCTGCGAGTTCTGCTCGCTCTGCTACCAGCCGACCGACCTCGGCGTCGGATCGCTGCTCTCCAACGGCCTGTTCGGCGACGCCGTCGCCGCCGCCGTGGTCCGCGGGCACGGCGGCCGGGGCATCGCCCTGGAGCGCAACAACTCGTACCTCGTGCCCGACACCGAGGACTGGATCGCCTACAGCGTCCGCTCCACCGGCTTCCACTTCCTCCTCGACAAGCGCGTCCCGGGGACGATGGAACCGCTGGCACCGGCGCTGCGCGAGCTCGCCGGGGAGCACGGCTGGGACGCCGGGAAGCTCGACTTCTACATCATCCACGCGGGCGGTCCCCGCATCCTCGACGACCTCAGCCACTTCCTCGAAGTGCCCCCGGAGGCCTTCCGGTTCAGCCGCGCGACCCTGACGGAGTACGGGAACATCGCCAGCGCCGTCGTCCTCGACGCGGTCCGCAGGCTCTTCGAGGAGGGCGGACAGCCGGAGGGCGCGCGCGGCATCCTCGCGGGCTTCGGACCCGGCATCACCGCCGAGATGTGCCTCGGCCGGTGGACGGACGGGGCCGAGTCGCCCGTCCGGAAGGCCCTCGGCGCCCGCCGGATCGTCGGCTACTCGCCCCGCCCGGTCCGCACCTCGGCCTGACCCCGCCCCGGCCTCGTCCGACACACCACGCTCACCCCCCACCCCAGCACCAGAGGAGCAGCCGTATGTCCCCCACGCCACCCTCCCGCACGCAGGCGTCCCTCCCCACGCGCCGGCGCCCCTCCCTGCGCGCCACGGCCGCGACGACCGCGCTGCTCGCCGGGACGGCCGCGGCCGCGCTGGCCGGCGCGCCCGCCCAGGCGTCCGGCCCGCACGCGGGCCGCGTGCCGATGCACCAGTGCTGGGTGAACGGGGTCTCCGCCCCGCCCGGCGACGTCGTGAGCGGCACCAGCGGTGACGACAACATCTTCTGCGACAGCGACCTGGAGAACGTCACGGTCTGGGGCGGCGCCGGGAACGACATGATCGAGGTGCGCGGTCTGGTCGTCGACTCGGCGGTCATGGGCGGCGAGGGCGACGACGTCATCCGCGCCAAGCACCTGGTCCCGCTGAACGCCTCCAGCATGGTCCGCGGCAACCGCGGCAACGACGTCATCAAGGTGGCCACCGTCTCCGGCGACGGGGCCGGGCACGGCGCCGTCGTCCACGGCGACGACGGCGACGACAAGATCACCACCGGCTCGGTGACCGGCGCGCCCGGCAAGTTCAACCGCGGCGGCGGCATCGTCACCGGCAACGACGGAGCCGACACCATCAAGGTCGGCACGATCGACTTCTCCGGCCGCGTCCTCGGCGGCAGCGAGGCCGACGTCATCGAGGCGGAGGCCCTCGGCCCCGAGTCCGGCGGGCTCATCCAGTCGGGTCCGGGCGACGACACGATCAGCGGCCCCGGCGGGGCGGTCCTCGTCGTCGGCGAGCACTGGGGGACGGTGGACGCGGGCGTCGGCAAGGACACCTGCACGGTGAAGTCCGTCTCCACGCGCACCTCGATCAGCTCGTGCGAGGTCCTCCCGCCGAAGGCCCCGGCTGCGGCGGAGGCCCCGGCGGCTCCCGCGAAGCCGGCGGCTCCCGCGAAGCCGGCCGCGCCCGCCAAGCCCGCCGCTCCGGCCAACCCCGCCGCGCCCGTTGCGCCGGCCGACCCGACGAGCCCCGAGGCCCCGGCGGGCAAGCCCGCGCAGCCGTAGGTCCCGTCCGGAAAGTCGCCCTGCCCTTCGGGCGGACGACGCTGCTCTCCGGACAGGACCCAGGGCGCGCGGGCGGGGCCGTGGCAGCGGCCCCGACCGCCGCTCCACCCGCTCAGCCCACCCCGGCCTCCCGCGCGGCCCAGTGGCACGCCACCCCCTGCCCGCCCTCGCCCCCGGCGAGGACCGGCAGGGGTTTCGTGCGGCAGCTGTCCGCGACCTCGCCCGCCTCGCCCGAGGCGAGCTTCTGGCAGCGCGCGTGGAAGCGGCAGCCGGCGGGGACGCGCGACGGGTCCGGGGGTTCGCCGGTCAGCACGACCGGTGGCTCCGGCGACTCCGGGAGGACGGACAGCAGGGCCTGGGTGTACGGGTGCCGGGGCACCGTGAGGACGGACTCCACCGGCCCCGTCTCCACGATCCTGCCCAGGTACATCACCGCCACCCGGTCCGCGATGTTCCACGCGAGCCCCAGGTCGTGCGTCACCACCAGCGCGGACAGGCCGAGTTCGTCGCGCAGGCGCAGCAGCAGGGCCAGGATCTCCCCCCGCACCGACGCGTCCAGGGAGGCCACCGGCTCGTCCGCGACGATCAGTTCGGGCTCCAGGACGAGCGCACCCGCGATGACCACGCGCTGCCGCTGCCCGCCGGACAGCTCGTGCGGGTAGCGCAGGAAGAACCGCTCCGGCGGCCTGAGCCCGGCCCGGCCGAGGGCCTCGGCGACCGCCGCGCGTTCGTCGCCCGCGTACCCGTGGATCCGCAGGCCCTCCGCCACCGCCTCGTACACCGTGTGCCGGGGGTTCAGCGACCCGCTGGGGTCCTGGAGGACCAACTGCGCGCGCTTCCGGTACGACTTGAGGGCGCCGGAGGAGTACGCGAGCGGGCTCCCGTCGAAGGCGACCGTGCCCGACGTCGGCCGCACGAGGCCGAGGAGCGAGCGCGCGAGGGTCGTCTTGCCGCAGCCGGACTCGCCGACGAGCGCCACGATCTCGCCGGGCCCGATGTCCAGGTCGACCCCGTCCACCGCGCGCGCGGGCGGCGCGCCCCGCCGCCCCGGGAACGTGACGTGCAGCCCCTGCGCCGTCAGAAGCGGCGGACGGCTCATGACGTGCTCCCCACGTGTACGCAGGCGGCCCGGCGCCCCGCGCCCGCCTCCCGCAATTCCTGGTCGAGCGAGGCGCACGCCTCCACCGCCACGGGGCAGCGCGGGTGGAACGTACAGCCGTCCGGCAGGTCCGCCGGGTCGGGCGGGTCGCCCGGGAGGCCGCGCGGCGCCCGCCGGGAGGCGAGGTCGCCGATCCGGGGGAACGCCGAGGACAGCGCACGGCCGTACGGGTGCGCCGCCGCCTCGTACACCTCCCGCGCGGGCCCCTCCTCGACGACCCGCCCCGCGTACATCACGGCGAGCCGGTCACAGGTGTCGGCGAGGACCGCCAGGTCGTGGCTGATCATCAGGAGGCTGATCGACTGCTCGGCGACGAGCCCCTCGATCAGCCGCAGGATCTGCGCCTGGATCATCACGTCGAGCGCGGTCGTCGGCTCGTCCGCGACGATCAGCCGCGGATCGCAGGCGAGCGCCATCGCGATCATCACCCGCTGCCGCTGCCCGCCGGACAGCTCGTGCGGGTAGGCGGCGGCCCGCGCCGCCGGAAGCCCGACGTGTTCCAGCAGCTCGCCCACGCGCCGCCGCGCCGCCGCCGGGGTCGACCGGCCGTGCACGAGCAGCGGCTCGGCGATCTGGTCGCCGATCCGGTGCACCGCGTTGAGCGAGTGCATCGCGCCCTGGAAGACGATCGACGCGCCCGCCCACCGCACGGCCCGCAGCCGCCCCCACGACATGGCGAGGACGTCGTCGCCGTCGAGCAGGATCTCGCCCTCGATCCGCGCCGAGGCCGGAAGCAGCCGGAGCAGCGCGAGCGCGAGCGTCGACTTCCCGCACCCCGACTCGCCGGCCACGCCCAGCTTGCTGCCCGCCTCCAGGCTCAGGTCGACCCCGCGCACGGCGGGCACGGCACTCGCCCCCGATCCGTACGTGACGCGCAGGTCCCTGACTTCCAGCAGGCTCAACGCCCCACCCCCAGCTTCGGGTTGAGTACGGACTCCACGGCGCGCCCGCAGAGCGTGAACGCGAGCGCGACCAGCGCGATGGCGATGCCGGGCGGGGCCAGGTACCACCAGTGCCCCGAGGAGACCGCGCCCGCCTCCCGGGCGTCCTGGAGCATCCCGCCCCAGGAGACGACCGTCGGGTCGCCGAGCCCGAGGAAGGCGAGGGTCGCCTCGGTGAGGATGGCCGTCGAGATGCCGAGCGTGGTCTGCGCGAGGACGAGCGGCATCACGTTCGGCAGGACGTGCCGGGTCATGACGTGCCGGTGCCCGCCGCCGAGCGCGGTCGCCCGCTCGATGTACGGCCGGGACTCGACGGCGATGGTCTGCGCCCGCACGAGCCGCGCGGTCGTCGGCCAGGACGTCACGCCGATCGCGAGGACCACCGTCCACATCGACCGGGACATGACGGTGGCGAGGACGATGGCGAGGACGAGCGTCGGCATCACCAGGAACCAGTCCGTGATCCGCATGACGACGGTCGAGAACCAGCCGCCGTAGTGCCCGGCGATGATCCCGACGAGCGTCCCGATGGCGACCGAGAGCGTCGCCGCGAGCAGCCCGACGAGCAGCGAGATCCGCGCGCCCCAGATCAGCAGGCCGAGCAGTGACCGCCCGAACTGGTCGGTGCCCAGGGGGAATTCCGCGCTCGGCGGTTCCAGGGCCGTACCCGGCGCCTCGGTCACCGACTGCACGTCCGCGCCGACGGTCCACGGCGCGGTGAGGGCGACCAGGGCGATCGCGGCGAGGCCGAGGAGCCCGTACAGGCCGGCGCGGTGGGTCCGGTACGCCCTCCAGAAGCGCGTCACCGTCCCGCGCCGGCGCTCCCACGTCAGAGAAGAGGTGGTGGAGGAGGAGGTCGTGGGGGAGGAGGTCATCGGCCCACCCGGGGATCGAGCAGCGGATAGAGCAGGTCGGCGATCAGGTTCATCAGGATCATCGCGCCCGCGAAGACCACGAACAGGCCCTGGACCAGTGGCAGGTCGGGCACGCTGAGCGCCTGGTAGAAGAGCCCGCCGAGTCCCGGCCAGGAGAAGACGGTCTCCACCAGGATCGAACCGGCCGCCACGTGACCCAGGTTGATGAAGATCATGGTGACGGTCGGGAGCAGCGCGTTCGGCACGGCGTGCCGGCGCCGCACGACGTCGTCCCGCAGCCCCTTCGCCCGCGCGGTCGTCAGGTAGTCGCCGCCCATCTCGTCGAGCAGCGAGGAGCGCATCACCAGCAGCGTCTGCGCGTACCCGACGGCGACCAGCGTCACCACCGGCAGCACCAGGTGGTGGGCGACGTCGAGGACGTACGCGAAGCCGGTCTCGCCCGTCCCCGACTCCATCCCGCCCGTCGGGAAGAGCCCCGGGACCGGCCCCATGCCGACCGAGAACACGATGATGAGCAGCAGTCCGAGCCAGAACGACGGCACCGACCACAGCGTCAGCGCGATCCCGGTGTTCAGCCTGTCCCCGAGCCCGCCGTGCCGCCAGGCCGAGCGGGTGCCCAGCCACAGCCCGAGCGCCGAGTAGAGCACCACCGCGACCCCGGTCAGGAGCAGCGTCGCGGGCAGTTTCTCCGCGATCAGGTCCCCGACGGGCGCGCGGAACTGGAACGAGGTGCCGAGGTCACCGCTCAACGCCTTCGCGCAGTAGTCGGTGAACTGCTGCCAGATCGGCTGGTCGAGCCCGAACTGACGCCTCAGCGTGGCCAGTTGCTCCGCGGAGGTGGGGACGCCGTGCGTCATGGCCTTCACCGGGTCACCGGGGATGATCCGGAACAGGAAGAAGCTCGTGACGAGCACGGCGAGGAGCGAGACGAGCGCGCCGCCCAGCTTCCCCGCCGCGTGGCGGAGGTAGCCGAGGGAGGAACCGGTGCGGGAGGCGCCGTCCGCGGCGCGGGCCTGGTCGGCCCGCGCCACGTCGGCGGGGGTGCTTGCCGTCGCCACCGGCTACTCGCGGTCGTCGGCGGTGGCGCGGCGGCGCGTGCGGAGCAGGAGGACGGCGCCGGCGACGACCACCACGGCCACGCCGATCCCGACGATCACCCCGGTGGAGCCGCCGCTCCCGTCGGTGTCGTCGGCCTCGGCCGCGACGGGCACGGCCGACCACCAGCTCCAGTAGCCGTCCTGCCCCCACAGGTTCCCGGCGGCCGACGGCATGGTGGTGATGGACGCGATCTGGTCCGTGCGGTACGCCTCCAGGGCGTTCGGGTAGGCCATGACGTTCATGTACCCCGTGTCGTACAGCCGGGACTGCATCCGCTTCACCAGATCCGCCCGCTTGGCGGCGTCGTACTCCACAGCCTGCTGCGCGTAGAGCCCGTCGAACTCCTCGTCGCAGATGAAGTTGTCCGTCGCCCCGCTGTCCTTCGGCGTCGCCGGAAGCGCGCCGCAGGTGTGGATCGACAGCACGTAGTCGGGGTCGGGGTTGACCGACCAGCCGTCGAAGGCCAGGTCGTAGTCGCCCTTCACCCACGGGTCGGAGACGCTGTCCAGGCACTCGACCTTCAGCCCGATGCCGAGCTTCCCCCACCACTCCTGGAGGTACTTCCCGATCGCCTTGTCGTTCGGGTCGGTGGCGTGGCACAGGATCCGGAAGGAGAGCGGCCTGCCGTCCTTGCCGAGCCGCTTCCCGTCGGCGTCCGTCCGGTATCCGGCCGCGTCGAGGACCTGCGCCGCCTTCGCGGGGTCGTACGCCCGCTTCTGCGCGCCCTCCGGCTTCCAGAAGTACGAGCCGAAGCGCGGCGGGATGTACCCCTCGCCCTCCACCGCGTGCCCCTGGAACACCTTGTCCACGATGGTCGTCCGGTCGACGGCCAGGAAGAGCGCCTTGCGCACCTCCGGGTCGAGCAGCGCCTTGTGTCCGTTGCCGAAGGCCTTGCCGTCCCGCGCCTTCGCGCCCGGGTTGGTGGCGATGGCGAAGAAGCGGCGGCCGGGCGCGTCGTTGACCTTGATGTTCTTCTGCGTCTTCAGCGCGTCCGCCTGGGCGGGCGTCAGGTTCGGTACGAAGGACACCTCGCCCTTCTGGAGCGCGGCGACGGCGGCGTCACCGTCCTTGTAGTACTTGAACACCAGCTCGTCGAACTTGGGTGCGCCCCGCCAGAACGACTTGTTCGGCTTGAGCTTGATGTACTGGTCGACCTTGAAGTCCGTGATGACGAACGGGCCGTTCCCGACGATCGGGAACTCCTTGTCGTTGTTGAACTTCGAGAAGTCGCCGACCTTCTCCCAGACGTGCTTGGGCACGATCGGCACGTCGAGCGCCGTCATCGTCGCCTGCGGCTTCTTCAGTTCGATGACGAGCGTCTGCGGGTCGGGGGCGGTGACCTTCCTGAAGTTGGCGGTGAAGCTGCCGTTCGCCGTGGCGGCGTTCGGGTCCGTCATCATCTTGGTGAAGGTCCAGGCCGCGTCCTCGGCGGTGGCCGGCTTCCCGTCGGACCACGTGGAGTCCTTGCGGATCGTGTACGTCCACGTCAGCTTGTCCGGCGAGGAGGTCCACGCGGTCGCCAGCCCCGGGACCGTCCGGGCGTCCTTCGCGTCGTAGTTGGTCAGGTACTCGTAGGCCAGCCGGTGGATGCTGGTCGAGGTGAGCTTCTGGGCGAGGAACGGGCTCAGCGAGTCGATGCTCTGCGAGACGGCGACGGTGAGGGTGGCGGGACCGCTCTTCGGGTCGGCCGTCGCCTGTGCCTCGGCCGTGTGGGGGACGGCGGCGAGAGCGGTGGCGGCGACGCCGGTCGCGAGCAGGACCCGGAGGGGTCTGCGGGGGGCTGCCGGGCGGGATGGGACCTTCGTGACCATGACCATAGGAACGTGACCTCGTGTCGTGGATCTTGGGGGCGCCAACTGGTGAAGCGAAGGTCTATCAGCGGCGCCGTACCGCGTCAACGATGTGTCATACCCCTTGTGGGCTGCGGGAATGCGCGCGAGGCCCCGTACCGGATCACCGATACGGGGCCTCATTGGTCTACGCCTGTGACGCCTTACTGCTGAGGGGCTGGCGGCGCCTGCGGCGGCCCCTGCGGGTCGGCCTGGGGTTCGGCCTGCGGGGGCAGCGGCTGCCCCGGCTGCCCCGTCGGCTGCGGCGGGGTCGGCGGGGTGCCCGGCGCGGGATACGGCTGTCCGGGTGCGGGCTGCTGCGGGGTGTACGGACCCGGGGCGTACGCCTCCGAGCCGTACGGACCGGGTGCGTACGGCTCCGGTGCGTACGGCTCCGGCATCGGCTGCCCCGGCCCGTACGGCCCCGGCGCGGGCTGCCCGGGCGCGACCTGACCCGGCATCGGGAACGGCCCGGGGGACGGAACCTGGCCCGGCATCGGGGCCTGACCGGGGAGCTGGCCGGGGGGCGGGACCTGGCCCGGGACCGGCTGGGCGCCGGGAGCGGGGGCGTAACCCTGCGGCGGGTACGGCTGCGCGGGCAGCGGCTGCCCCGGCTGCGCCTGTCCCGGCTGCGCCTGTCCCGGCTGCGACGGCCCGCCGTACGGCTGACCGGGCTGCGGCGCCTGGGGCGCGTACGGCTGACCGGGCGCCGGCTGACCGGGGGCGTACTGCCCGGGCATCGGCTGCCCCGGGGCGGGCGAGGGCGCGGGCGCCGGCGCTCCCGGCGGGAACTGGCCCGGCGGGAACTGGCCGGGAGGGAACTGCCCCGGCAGGGGCTGGCCCGCGACGGGCTGCCCGGGCAGGGGCTGACCCGGCACGCCCGGCCCGGGCTGTCCCGGCGCGGGCTGCCCCTGGGCGAACTGCCCCGGCGCGGCCTGGCCGGGGGCGTACTGCCCCGGCATCGGCGGCGCCATGTGCGGCGGCATCCCGCCCTGCCCGTCGCCGGTCCACAGGCCCTGCGCCTGCTGCGCGCGCACGAAGTCCTCGGCGACCATGGCCGACAGGTGGAAGTACGCCTCGCGGGTCTTCGGCCGCATCATGTCGAGGTCCACCTCGGCGCCGGCCGACAGGTGCTCGTCGAAGGGCACGACCACCACACCGCGGCAGCGGGTCTGGAAGTGCTGGACGATGTCCTCGACCTTGATCATCTTGCCGGTCTCGCGCACCCCGGAGATGACGGTGATGGAGCGCTGCACCAGGTCGGCGTAGCCGTGCGCGGAGAGCCAGTCGAGCGTCGTCGAGGCGCTGGAGGCGCCGTCCACGGAGGGCGTCGAGATGATGATCAGCTGGTCGGCCAGGTCGAGCACTCCGCGCATGGCGCTGTAGAGCAGACCCGTGCCGGAGTCCGTGAGGATGATCGGGTACTGCTTGCCCAGCACGTCGATCGCGCGCCGGTAGTCCTCGTCGTTGAACGTCGTCGAGACGGCCGGGTCGACGTCGTTGGCGAGGATCTCCAGACCGGAGGGCGCCTGCGAGGTGAACCGGCGGATGTCCATGTACGAGTTGAGGTACGGGATCGCCTGCACGAGGTCGCGGATGGTCGCCCCGGTCTCGCGCCGCACGCGACGGCCGAGCGTGCCGGCGTCCGGGTTGGCGTCGATCGCGAGGATCTTGTCCTGCCGCTCCGTCGCCAGCGTCGCGCCGAGCGCGGTGGTCGTCGTGGTCTTGCCGACGCCGCCCTTGAGCGAGATGACGGCGATGCGGTAGCAGGAGAGGACGGGCGTGCGGATCAGCTCCAGCTTGCGCTGCCGCTCCGCCTCCTCCTTCTTGCCGCCGAGCTTGAAGCGGGCGGCGCCGCCGGGATTGCGGCTCGACTTGGGCTTCTGCTTGTTGTTGCGGAGCAGCCGGTCCGAGGAGAGCTCGACGGCGGCGTTGTACCCGAGCGGGGCGCCCGGCACGGACCGCTCCCGCTGGTCGTGCGTCACGGGCGAGGGCCACGAGGCCCCCGTCCGCGGGTCGACGGGCGGCTGGGCGCCGTACGCCTGCGGAGGGGGTACGGCTCCGGGCTGCGGATAGCCGTAACCGCCCTGCGGCTGCTGCGGCTGCGGGGGAGTGCCGGGGTGCGGGAACCCGTAACCCCCCTGCGGCTGCTGCGGCTGCGGGTACCCGTACGCGCCCGTCGTCTGCGGCGGTACGGGCGCGGGCGCGGGCTGCCCCGGCCAGGCGGCGGCGGGCGGCAGGGGCGCGGCCGGGGGCACCGGCTGCGCGCCGGGCTGTGCCTGCGCGGGCCACTGCTGGCCGGGCGCGGGCGCCGGGGCGGCCGGCTGGAACGCCGGGGGGAGCGGGGGGAGCCCGGCGCCGTCCTGCGGCGGGACGGGCGGGAGGGGCGCGGTGACGGCGGGGTCGGCCCCGGGGGCGACGACCTGCTCCGCACCGCCGACGGCCTCGACGACCTGGACGGGAACGACGGCCTCGACGTCGGTCTCGACCTCGACGTCGGTCTCGACCTCGACGTCGGTCTCGACGTCGGCCACGGCCGGGAGCTCGGTCTCGTCCTCGACCTCGGCCTCGGCCTGGTCCTCGGCGTCGGCGTCGGCCGCGGCGACGGACGCGTCGGCCTCAGCCGCAGGCGGCTCCGCCGCTTCCGCTTCCGCCTCTGCCGCAGCCTCGGTCTCGGCCCCGGTCTCGGCCGTCGTACCGTCCTCGACGGTCACGTCTGCGGCCGGTGCCTCCCTGCCGTCCTCGGCCGCCGCACGCGCCCCGGTCTCCTGCTGGAGCATGGCGGGCGAGAAGCGCATGGTCGCGGGCTCCTCGTCGACCGCGGAGACGACGGGCGCCACCGGTGCCACCGGCGCCACGGGGGCCACGGGCGCCACGGGAGGTATCGGTGCGGTGGGCGCGGCCGGTGCGACGGGCACCGGCACCGGTGCCGGCGGCACAGGCGGCTGCACGCCCCAGTTCGGCTCGAACCCGCTGCCCGCCGGGAGCCCCGGCACCGCGACGGGCCCGCCGCTCGGCGGCGGGGGAGCGGCGCCACCGCCCGCCGCACCGCCCGACGCGTTCTGCGTGTACCAGGCGGGCGGGGTGTAGTCGATGGTGAACTCACCCGTCATCTCGGCGGGATCCGCGTCGGACTGATCGTCGGCGGGCGGATTCCAACCCCCGCGGATCTCGTCCCGATCGCCGTTCACTTTGCCTCCTGGTGTGGTCGAGCACCCGTGTGCCGTCGTGGGCGGGGCCCGTCCAGACTAATCGGCGCGGTGTGCCGGAGGGCAGGCCCGTAGGCCGCCTCCGGCGCCACCGTGAGAACACACACCGTTCAAAACGGCGCAAAAAAGGACGTATTCAGTCCATCCGGCGTGCGGCACCGAGCAGCCCGGTCTCCGCGTCCGTGGCCTGCGTCATGACGAACTGCCGGTCGTTCGCGGTGCACCACAGGGTGACCCCGTCCGCGAGCGTGGACAGCGCCTCGTACTCGTGACGCGGGAGGTCCATGATGCGGCCGATCTGCGCCGCCTCGTCGGGGGAGACCCGCTGGACGCCGACGAGCGAGGACTTCTCCAGGAGGCGGGGCGCGACCGGACTCAGATAGGGGAGCAGGGTCACGACCGACTGCCAGGGCGCCGACACGACCCGGCCCCGCGGCGGCCGCATGCCGCAGTCGCGCACGACGACCACGGGGCTGCCGGCCGAGGCGCCCTGCGGCGGCACCCGGCCGACGTCGTGCAGCGAGATGCACGGCTGTCCGCCGCCGGCCGCCTGGGCGAGTGCCGTCCACGCCTGCGCGCGGCCGGTCTCGACGGCCACCCGCGCGCCGGTCGCGGCGGCCCGCAGGGCGAGGACCTGCGCGGTCCACAGGCCGCCGATGAGCGTGACGTCGTAGGGGACGGGCCGGTTGATGCCGAGGACGGCCGCCCGGTTCTCGGCGTCGACGCCGATCACGACCCCGTCGTCGCCGACGGGCAGGGCCAGCGCGTCGAGCTGGTCGACGGGCACGGAGTGCCGGTCACGGCGCGGCCCGACGAGCCCGAAACCGAACCGGGGCCGTGCCTCACGCCCCGTACGCCCGGAAGAACGGGAGGAGCGGGAGGGACGGGAGGGGGCGGAGGGGCCGGTGGGACCGGAGGAGAGGGAAGGCCCGAAGGCGGAGGAAGCGGGCACGGGGGAGGAGCCCGACGCGGCGGACGCGGAGAAGGACATCAGCGCGCACCCCCCAGCGGCAGCGTCGCCAGCATCCCCGGCGCCTGCTCGCGGTCGAGCCGGACGAGCCCCGTCCGTACCCCGCGCGCCGCGCGCTCCAGTTCGTGCCGCGCGGCGACCAGTTCCTCGTCGCTGCGCCCGGTGATCCGTACGTGCCCGGTCACCGTCACCTCCTGCCGGTCACCGCCGCTCAGCGTCAGACTGAACGTCGTCGCGAGCGCGGGCAGCGAGGTCAGCAGGGCCACGAGCTGCGGCATCGACGCGCCCGCGCCGCCGCCGGCACCGCCCAACTGGGGCCAGCGGCCCACCCAGTACGTCGTGTGGCGGCGGTCGTCGACCCGCCAGGTCCGCGCGGTCTCCTGCGTCCGCCGCGGCTGTGCCTGCCCGCGTCCGGCCTGGGTGATCGCCATCGGGCTCGCGCAGGACGAGGTGGCCAGCGCCGACACGAGCTCCTGCTCGGTCAGCACGCTCGCCCGGAACCCGGCGCCCGCGAGCCGGCTCGCCAGCTGGTCCGCCGTCCGCACCACGCACTTCTGCGCGCCCGTCATGCCGCCGCCGCGCGCGGCGACCGCCTCCGGGCACAGTTCGGGGTCGAGCTTGAGCGCGATCCAGGTGATCCGCACGGCGGGCGCGCCCGTCTGCGCCTGGAGCGGCCCGTAGTTGCGCGCGGCCATCGACTGCGCGGGCAGGTGCGGCGCGGGCGCGGGCTGGGTGTGCTGCACGATCTGCGCGGACTCCAGGCGGATGCCGTCCACGCTCAGGACGTCCCGGACCAGGCCGACCGGCAAAGGCCGTGCCGCGCGGTCGGGCCGCAGCGCGGTGCCGTCCGACTCGACCCTCACCACGGCCGTCAGAAACGTTCCGTCACCGATCATCCCGACGGGCCGCCGGTCGCGGTCGCTGTACGCGTACGTGCGCAGCGCCGGATCGCACTCGACGACCGGGGCGAGCCCCGGCTCGGTGCCCTCGGGCACGGTGAAGGAGGCCGCCCGACGGGTCCGCGCGCGCAGCGCGAAGAAGGTGCCGAGCCACTCGGGCAGCGAGCGCCGGTGTCTCCGTACGAGCGCGAGGAGGAGGAGGGCGAGGGCGACCACACCCGCGGGGACGAGCAGCAGCCGGTCGACGACCCAGGCGACGACGAGCAGCGCCGCCGCCACCTCGATCAGTACGAGCTGTTGCAATCGGAACGAACCGAAGTGTCCGGGGCGCGCCTGGAGCCGGGGGGAGACCGAGGCCGCGGCCGGCGAACCGGCCTGCGCGCCGGGGCCCGTGGGCGGGGGCGCGGAGGCGCCGGCCGCGGCGGGCCGTGTCCGCGTCGCGGAAGCCATGATGGAGAATCCCCCTCAATTCGTCCCGATGTGCGTCCCGATCGCCCTGGCCTGCGGGGGCTTTGGGGGCCGGATCACCCTACCCGCCCCTCGGACGGCGGGGGACAGCAGGCATAGTAGGGGGCCGGTCCGAAGGGCGGGGCCCGGGCGGCTGTTCCGGCGTACCGCGCGCGAGGCGGCGTGAGGCGGCACGAGCCGGCGCGCGCAGCACGAGGACCGGGAAGACGCGAGGACGCGAAGAGCGCGCCTGACGAGAAGGGGGACCCATGGCATCGCGCCGGGACGAGCTCAACGCGTACACCTTTGCGAAGAAGCGCACGGTGGCGGCATTCCTCCAGCCGTCGCCCTCCGGCACGGAGGAGGGGGCGCCCAAGCCGCTGCGCGCGATCGTCCCCGGACTCGTCGTCGGCGCCCTCGTCATGGCCGGGTTCGGCGCCTGGGGCATGTTCAGCCCGCAGGCCCCCAAGGGCTGGGACACCCCCGGCACCCGGGTCATCGTCGGCAAGCAGTCCACGACCCGGTACGTCGTCCTGGAGACCGGCAAGGGCGAGGACAAGAAGGCGCTCCTGCACCCCGTCCTCAACCTCGCCTCCGCGCGCCTGCTGCTCAACCCCGACCAGTTCCGGGTCGTCCAGGTCGACGACAAGAAGCTCGACGAGGGCAAGCAGCGAGGCCCGATCCTCGGCATCCCGTACGCCCCCGACCGCCTCCCCTCCGCCGACGACGCCGGCAAGGAGAAGCGCTGGGCCGTCTGCGAACAGCCCGGCGGCGGCAAGGGAGCCAGCGTCCAGAAGGCGGCCTTCCTCTTCGCGCAGCGCGACCTCCGCCGCACCGAGGACGCGAACAAGCTCGGTGACGGGGACGTCCTCTACGTCAAGGGCCAGAAGGACAGCGCCCAGTTCCTCGTGGACCACACGGGCACCAAGTACCCGCTGAAGTCCGACTCCCGCGGTCTGCTCACCACCCTCGTCGGCGGGAAGCAGCCGCAGCCCGTCACGGACGACTGGCTCGCGACCCTCAAGACCGGCGACACCGTGGACTTCCCGCACATCGAGGGCGAGATAGGCGCGCCCGCCGACATCCCCGGGAACACCCTCAGCGGCACCGAGAACCGCGTCGGCATGGTCCTCCTCGCCCAGACCGGCGAGGGGCCGCAGCACTACCTCGTCCTGAAGGGCAAGGTGCAGCCCGTCTCGGCGTTCACCGCCTGGCTGCTCATCCACTCCCCGCAGACCGCGCGCCTCGACATGAACGACGAGGCCGCCGCCACCGAGACCGCTGCCTTCCAGCCCGACCCGGCCGAGTTCAACGCCGGCGTCCGCTGGCCGAAGACGCGGTCCAAGGCGGTCAACGCCACCACCGGCGCCGGCGCCAGGGACACCGTCTGCAGCGTCCTCGTCGACGTCGACGAGAAGGGCGGCACCACCCTCGCGACCTGGGCGGGCACCGAGTACCCCGCCGAGATCACCGCCGGCGGCACCAGCACGTACGTCACCCCCGGAAGCGGCCTGCTCTACAACCAGGTCCAGGGCAACCAGAAGCCCGAACAGGGCGGTTCCCTCTTCCTCGTCACCGACACCGGCCTGCGGTACGCCGTCCAGGCCAACGGCGACAGCGACTCGGACCGCTCCGAGATCGGCGTGGGGGAGCAGGAGGAGCAGGCCGACGGGCGTCCGGAACCGGCCGACGCGCAGAAGCGTCTCGGCTACGCGAAGGTCGTGCCGGCGATCGTCCCCATCGAATGGTCCGAGTTCCTGTCGAAGGGCCCCCGGCTCGACACCAACAGCGCGCGCCAGCCGCAGGGTTCCTAGGAGGTGACACGGGTGACGACGACGTCCCGCGCGGCGGCCCTGATCGCCGCCACCACCCTGACGGGCCTCCTCGCGAGCCCCGCCGCGGCGGCCGCCGCCGCGGCGACTCCCGCCGGCGCGGCCCCGCGGGCCGACGGCTGGGCCCTCGACGGCAGCGGCGAGTGCACCTTCCCCATGAAGAGGCAGATCGAGGGCACCCCCTGGCCGCTCCAGCGCGTCCTGCTCGACGAGCTCTGGCAGGACACCAAGGGCGAGGGCGTCCGCGTCGCCGTCATCGACACCGGCGTGGACGACATCAACCCGCAGCTGCGCGATGCCGTCGACGCCAAGGCGGGCAAGGACTTCCTCACGCCCGACAAGAAGAACCCCGGATTCGGCGACGAGAAGCGCGGCAAGACCGACGGCACCGTCGACGAGGTCGGCCACGGCACCAAGGTCGCCGGCATCATCGCGGCCCGACCGCATCCGGGCACCGGCTTCGTCGGACTCGCCCCCGACGCGAAGATCATCCCGATCCGGCAGAACGACGAGAAGAACAGCGGCAAGTCCGACACGATGGCGAAGGCCATCGACCACGCCGTGGCCAAGGGCGCCGACGTCATCAACATCTCGCAGGACACCACGCAGCCGATGGCGCTCGACTCGCCCATGGGCAAGGCGGTGGCCCGCGCGCTCGCCAAGGAGATCGTCGTCGTCGCCTCGGCGGGCAACGACGGCGTGGACGGCAGGCAGAAGACGACGTACCCGGCCGGTTTCCCCGGCGTCCTCGCCGTCGCCTCCTCCGACCGCAACAACGAGCGCGCCGCCTTCTCCCAGTCCGGCGACTTCGTCGGCGTCGCCGCCCCCGGCGTCGACATCGTCTCCACCGTCCCCGGCGGCGGCCAGTGCGTCGACAACGGTACGAGCTTCTCCGCGCCGTACGTCGCCGGTGTCGCCGCCCTGCTCCGCGCCAAGTACCCCGAGTGGACCGCCGCGCAGATCGTCACCCGGATCGAGCAGACCGCGGTCCGCTCGATCAACGGCCGCGACCCCTACGTGGGTTGGGGAGTCGTCGACCCGGTGCGGGCGCTCGCGGACGCCCCCGGGGAGCCGCCGTCCTCGCCCGTGCCCGACCCGGGACCGCCGAAGCCGCCGGCGCCCGAGGTGGCGGCACTGGCGCTCTCGGAGACGCCCCAGGAGCGCTCCGAGCGGCTCGCCACCTACGCGTTGGGGATCGGCGGCGTACTGGTGGCCGTGGTCGCCGGAACCGCCACCGTGATCCGCGACAACCGCCGCCGGAGAGGGGTGCGCTGAGCGATGCGTGGTGCACCCACCGGCCGGATTTCCGGTGTCTCCTTTGCAGTTGGAACCGCCGCCCCCCATGGCTAAAGTGGTCGCGGGCCGCACGGCAGTGCGAGCCCCGCACGGGGGCGGCATCAGAAGATTCCCGTCCGCATCACGACCGGTTGGCACGACGGCCCGGCCGTCGACGTCACCGAAGGAAGAAGGGGCAAGATGTCGAAAGACCTGAACGTCACCAGTGCCGAACAGGTGCGGCTGGCCGGCCGCATCCAGGACTTCTCCGAGGAGCTCCAGGCCCGCATCACCTCGCTCAACAGCGTGGTGGACCGCGTGCAGGCGGGCTGGCAGGGCGCTGCGAGCAAGGAGTACGACCGGGTCCAGAACGACCTGAACATGCGCCTGCGCAGCATGCGGAACGAGCTGGCGAAGCTCGAGGAGATCATGCGCATGAGCGCCGACGGCTTCTCGCGCGAGGAGGAGGACCGTCTGCGCTCCTTCCGCACGATGGACGCCAGCGGCGGTGCCGCCGCCGGCGGCGGCAACCAGAGCGCCATCCTCGGCATCTGAGCCCAGCGGCATCCGAGCCCGGCGGCACCGGGGCCCCGCGGCACCGGGCCCACGGCTCGACCAGTCCTCCGCGCCACTCTCACTCCAGGAGTCAACACCATGACCACTGCGGTCAATTACGACACCGTGACGCAGGCGGCGTCCGACACCCGCCTGACCTCCACCACCCTCACCCAGAAGCTCGAGGACCTCATGGCCGAGGTCAACCGGGTCGCCGGCAACTGGGAGGGCGAGGCGAAGATCGCGTACCGCGAGACCCAGGACCGCCTCACCCGCGACCAGGCCGGCATGAACCAGGACCTGGCGCGCATCGCCCAGCTCCTCGACGAGTCGGTCGTCGGCTACCAGGACACCGACCGGGGCAACGCGGCTCGCTTCCGCATGTGACCCGTCGCGAACACGGCTGAGGGGGTGGCCCGTCGACGGACGGGCCACCCCCTCACGCGTACGCGCGTACCGCCTACTTGAGGTCGAACTCGCCGTCCCGTGCGCCGAGGACGAACGCGTCCCACTCGGCCTTCGTGTACCGCAGCACCGTCTCCTTGTCGAGCGACGACCGCATCGCCACCCCGCCCTCCGGCAGGTTGGCGATCTCCACCCGCTCCTCCTCGGGGCTGGTGCCCGGCGCGCCGCGCCACTCGACGCCGGAGATGTCGAGTGCGTACAGCTCGTCCTTCTGCCGCTGCTTCTCGGCGGCGCGCGCGGCCTCGTCGAGCTCTGCGGTGGTCTCGTGGGCGTCGGACATCGGCGCTATCCCTTCGCGGCGGTCGTGCAACGGTCCCTCCCACACTAGTGGGAGGGACCGCTCCGCTCAGTGCTGTTCCGGCAGCCAGCCCAGCTGCACCAGCGGCGTTCCGCGCTTGCGCGAGACGAACGTCGCCCGCCCCGGAGGCATCGGCCGCGCCCGTACGCCTCCGACGATGTCGCCCTCCTGCGGATCTCCGGAGAGGACCACCGCCTGCGCGCCCAGCTCCCGCACGCGCTGCATGAACGGCTCGTACATCGCCCGCGAGGCACCGGCCTGGTTGCGCGCCACGACGAACCGGATGCCGACGTCCCGCGCGAACGGCAGGTTCTCGACGAGAACCGACAGCGGGTTCCCCGAGTTGGTCGCCACCAGCTCGAAGTCATCCACCAGCACGAAGAGTTGCGGCCCCGTCCACCAGGAGCGGTCCCGCAGCTCCTGCGGGGTGATGTCCGGCTTCGGCGCCCGCCGCGTCATCACCGTGTTGATGGCGTCCATGTGCATCTGCATGGCCGAGGCCATCGGCGCGTACTCCAGGAGGTGCGAGGGCGCCACCGCCTCCAGCATCGTCCGCCGGTAGTCGCCGACCACGATCCGCGCCTGCTCCGGCGTGTACCGCTCGCACAGCTGCTTGGCGATCAGCCGCAGCAGCGCCGTCTTGCCGGACTCGCTCTCGCCGAAGACGAGAAGGAACGGGTCCGCCTCGAAGTCGACGAAGACCGGCTCCAGGTTCGTCTCGTCGATGCCGATCGCGATGCCGTGCTGCGGGTACTCGAAGCCCTTCGGCAGCTGCTCCGCGGGCAGCCTGCGCGGCAGGAGCCGCACGGCGGGAGCGGGCGCCCCGGCCCAGCTCGTCTTCACGGCCCGGACGAACGCGGCCGTGCCGTCCGCCAGGTCCGCGGCCGAGCTCGACCCGTCGATGCGCGGCAGCGCGCCCATGAAGTGCAGCTTCTCCGGCACCTGGCCGCGCCCCGGCACCCCGGTCGGCACGTTGGCCGCGACCTTGCGGTCGAACTCGGAGTCCATGACGTCGCCGAGCCGCAGTTCGAGGCGGCCCAGCATCTGGTCCTTGAGCGCCGCCCGCACCTCCATGTACCGGGCGGCGGTGATCACCACGTGGATGCCGTAGCCGAGACCGCGCGCCGCGATGTCGGAGACGATCGGCTCCAGGGTGTCGTAGTCGTTGCGGAAGCTGCCCCAGCCGTCCACGACGAGGAAGACGTCGCCCCAGGCCTCGCCCGGCAGCTCGCCCGCCGCGCGCCTGCGCCGGTACGTCGCCATCGAGTCGATCGCGTGGGCGCGGAAGAACTCCTCCCGCCGGTTCAGCACGCCGAGCACCTCGGCGACCGTGCGCCGCACCCGCTCGGGGTCGAGCCGCGAGGCGACCCCGCCGACGTGCGGCAGGTCGGCGAGCGCCACCATGCCGCCACCGCCGAAGTCCAGGCAGTAGAACTGCACCTCGGCCGGGGTGTGGGTGAGCGCGAACGACGAGACCAGCGACCTCATCAGCGTCGACTTCCCGGACTGCGGACCGCCCACCACCATCATGTGGCCGGCCGCGCCCGAGAAGTCCCGGTACAGCACCTCGCGCCGCTGCTCGAACGGCTTGTCGATGAGGCCGAGGGGCACGGTGAGCGCCCCCTGCCGGGTGTACTCCGCCGCCGTGAGCCCCCGCTCCGCCGTCTGCGCGAGCCCCGGAAGCAGCTGGTCGAGCGAGGGCGCCTGGTCGAGCGGCGGCAGCCACACCTGGTGCGCCGGCACGCCCTGCCCCTCCAGGCGCCGCACGATCACGTCGAGGACCGTGTCCGCGAGCGCGTCGTCCTCCTCCTTGCGCCGGGCCGTCAGGTACGCCGGGTCCGGCGCCGCGTAGACCACCGGCACGGGCGCCGCCGTGAACAGCGCGGGACGCCGCTCCACCGGCATCTGCCCGATCTCCAGGCGCGGCCCGCCCGGACGGTGCGTCCCCGACACGTACGCGGCCTTGAACCGCGTCATCTCGTCCGTACCGAACTTGAGGTAGCCCGAACCGGGCACCGACGGCAGGTGGTAGGCGTCCGGGACGCCGATCGCCGTCCGCGACTCCGCCGCGGAGAAGGTCCGCAGACCGATCCGGTACGAGAGGTACGTGTCGAGGCCCCGCAGCTTGCCCTCCTCCAGGCGCTGCGAGGCGAGCAGCAGATGGACACCCAGGGAGCGGCCGATGCGGCCGATCTGGATGAACATGTCGATGAAGTCCGGCTTGGCGGTGAGGAGTTCGGAGAACTCGTCGATCACGAGGACGAGCGAGGCCAGCGGTTCGAGCGGGGCGCCGGCCGCCCGCGCCTTCTCGTAGTCGTGGATGTTGGCGTAGTTGCCGGCCGAGCGCAGCAGCTCCTGGCGCCGCTGGAGCTCGCCCCGGATCGCGTCGCCCATGCGGTCGACGAGCGTGAGGTCGTCCGCCAGGTTGGTGATGACCGCCGCCACGTGCGGCATCTGCGACATCCCCGCGAAGGTCGCGCCGCCCTTGAAGTCCGCGAGGACGAAGTTCAGCGTCTCCGAGGAGTGCGTCACCGCCAGGCCGAGCACGAGCGTCCGCAGCAGCTCCGACTTGCCGGAACCCGTCGCGCCCACGCACAGACCGTGCGGGCCCATGCCCTCCTGCGCGGCCTCCTTCAGGTCGAGCATGACGGGCTGGCCGTCCTCGCCGACGCCGATCGGCACGCGCAGCCGCTCGGCCACCGTCCGGGGCCGCCAGGTCCGCGCCACGTCCACCGACTCCGCGTCCCCCAGGTTCAGCAGGTCCGTGAAGTCCAGATTGGCGAGCAGCGGCTCGTCGTCGTCCCCGCCGCCCATCCGCAGCGGCGCCAGCTGCCGGGCGAGCGCCTCGGCCGCCGCCGGGGACATCCCGTCCGGCTGCCCCTCGTACGCGTAACCGCCGCCGAACTCCAGACTCAGCCGCCCCGGCCGCACCACCACGGAGAGCCCGCCGCGCGGCTCGTCGAGCTCGCCCGAGACGACCTCCACGATCGTCACGCCCTGGAGACCCTCGGCCGCCGCGAGCAGCGAGTCCGGCGGCACGCTGCCGCCGTCGAGGATCACCACGACGTGCGGCTGGTCGAGGACCGGCTGGTTGTCCCGGGAGAACCGCGGCCGCCCGTCCAGCTTCGACCGGATCAGCCCCTCCAGCTCGCCGAGGTCGTCGCCGAAGAGGCGCTTCGTACCGGCCCCGTCGACCTGCCCCGGTATCTGGGCGTGCGGCAGCCACTTCGTCCAGTCCCACCGCTCCTGCGAACCGCGGGCCGCCACGACCGCGAGCATCAGGTCGTCGGGGGAGTGCAGCGTCACGAGCTGCGCCACGAGCGCCCGCGCCACCGCCTGCGCCGACTCCGCGTCGCCCGACACCGTCACGTGGTAGAACGCCCGCATCGAGACCGCCATCGGCAGCCCGTCCAGGGTGCCGTGCACCGCGAGGAACTGCTGCATCGCGCCCGCGCACAGCGGCTCCAGCTCGTCCACCGGAGCCGTGTCCGGCGCCACCAGCGGGGTCGCCAGCTGCTGCGCGCCGAGCCCGATCCGCGCCTGTCCGAAGTCGTGGTCGCCGACCCGCCGCTCCCACACCCGCGAACCCTCGGCCACGACCGACCACAGCTGCTCGGGGGAGGGGTGCAGATAGAGCTGAGCGTCCCGCTGCTTCCGCGCCGTGCGCCGGACCGTGCGCCGCGTCTGTGCGAGGTATTTGAGGTAGTCCCGGCGGACATCGGCCATTTGCCCCTGCGTACCGCGCCGGAATCTGACGAACTGGGCGACCGCCATCGCGACCGTCGACGCCAGCATCAGCACGCCCATGATCCGCATGATCGGAGACGGCGTCATGAAGAAGAAGACCACCGACGAGCCCATGCCGAGCATCGGCAGGAGCTGCATCAGCGCCGACTCCTGCTGCCCCCGCGGGAGTTCCGGCGGCGACTCCAGGACCAGTTCCTCACCGGGCACTTCCGGCGGAAGCGCCCTCGGCGGGCGTTTGACGACGATCTGGCTCACCGGCGCATCAATCCCTCGTAGGAGGCGGGCTCGTGGCGGGAGCTCCCGCCACGGCACCCCTGTCGGGCCCGAGCGCGCGGACTTCCCCCATGGGACGGCGATCCTACTTGCAGCCCACTTGTCAGGTCCCCGGTAGGGTGGCGCGCGCATCGTGCGCAACCGCGAATCGGGCCGGGCGCAAAGCGAACCAGGCCGGACACGACCGCGCATCCGACGGGCGCAACCGCGAATCAGGGGGTCCAGACACGTGAGTACGACCGCAGCGACCGGCTTCTGCCGCGTCACCGTCGTGGCGCCGGACAGCCGCATCGACGTCGCGCTCCCCGAGGACATCGCCGTCGCCGACGTCTACCCCGAGATCCTCCGGCTCACCGGCCAGACGCAGGCCCCCGGCACCCCCACCGGCTACCACCTGGTCCGCCGCGACGGCTCCGTCCTCGACGGCGCCCGCACCCTCGTCGCCCAGCAGGTCCTCGACGGCGAGGTCCTCTCCCTGCGCCCCTTCGCGCAGTCCCTCCCGCCGGCCGTCTACGACGACGTCTCCGACGCCGTCGCCTCCGCCGTCACCCGCGACCGCCACCTCTGGGGCGACGAGCTGCTCCGCGGCGCCGGCCTCGTCGGCGGCGTCCTGCTCCTCGTCCTCATGGGCTTCGTCCTCTGGTTCGCCGACCCGGTCCGCCACGACATGCACAGCCTGCCCGGCGTCATCGCCGGAGCGGCGGGGTTCCTCCTCACCGCCTTCGCCGGCGTCCGCGCCCGCGTCTACGGCGACCGGGCCACCGCCGTCGCCCTCGGCCTCGGCGCCCTGCCCCTGCTCCTCATAGCCGGCTCCGGCATCGTCGCCCCCGACACCGGCCAGGGCCCCGGCCGCCTCCAGTTCCTCCTCGGCTGCGTCACGGTCCTCGTCGCCTCGGTCGCCCTCGTCGCCCTCACCCCCAGCGGCGACGCCCCCTTCGTCGCGGCCACCTTCCTCGCCACCGTCGGCACCCTCGCCACCTTCGTCGCGATCCTCACCGAGAGCACCGCGACCGCGACCGCCGCCGTCTGCGCCCCCGTCGCCATCGGCCTCGTCGCCTTCCTGCCCGGCCTCTCCGCCCGCTTCGCCCGCCTCCCCATCGGGTACGCGGCCCCGCGCAGCGCCGCCGACGACGAGTTCCTCGGCGACCCGCAGCAGCAGACCGGCGACGACCTCAGGACGGTCGACGGCGAGCGCATCGCCCTCCAGGCCCGCCGCGGCCACGAGATGCTCCTCGGCCTCGTCGGCGGCTGCGCGGCCGTCGTCGTCGGCTCCGCCGCCGTCCTCGGCTTCGCCGGAAACCTCTGGGGCCAGCTCCTCGCTCTCGCCGCCGGCCTCGCGATGCTGCTCCGCGCCCGCCTCTTCCGCTACACCTCGCAGGTCGCCTGCGTCCTGGTCGCGGGCATCGCCGCCATCGCCCTCCTGGTCCTCGGCCTCTCCCTCAACCCGCCGGCCGACCTCGTCAAGGACCTCCTCATGTACGGGGACCGCGGCGGCCTCGACATCCGGACGATCTGGCTCACCGCCTCCGTCGCCGCCGGCGCCGCCGTGATCACCGCCATCGGCCTGATCATCCCGAAGAAGGGCCTCTCCCCCTTCTGGGGCCGCCTCCTCGACCTCACCGAGGGCTTCGTCCTCCTCTCCCTCGTCCCCCTCTGCCTCGCCGTCCTCGACGTCTTCACGGCGGTCCGCTCCCTCACCAGCAAGTGAGCCGGCGGGGGAAACCGGGCGACAGCCCCCTCCGCCCACCTGGTACGCTGTGTGACGGCCGTTTGTGTACGCGCTCCCGGAAGCCCTCCAGGCTCTGGAAGCTGCGCCCATCGGACCTTCGCCCGCCGAGTCACGGAAGATTCCCCTGAGACCTAGACCAGGGGCACTCGCGGGCGCACGAACACCCAAGAGGAGATCCGCGTGGCTCTCGACGCCGCTGTCAAGAAGCAGATCATGGCCGAGTTCGGCACCAAGGAGGGCGACACCGGCTCCCCCGAGGTCCAGGTCGCGATGCTGTCCCGTCGCATCTCGGACCTGACCGAGCACCTCAAGCAGCACAAGCACGACCACCACTCCCGTCGTGGCCTGCTGATCCTGGTCGGCCAGCGCCGCCGCCTTCTCCAGTACCTGGCGAAGAAGGACATCCAGCGCTTCCGTACGCTGGTCGACCGCCTCGGCATCCGCCGCGGTGCGGCCGGCGGCGCCAAGTAAGCACGCCGTGAAGGGAGCGGTTCCCACTTTCAGGGGGCCGCTCCCTTTGCTGTACGTGCACAAAGTGCACACAGGCACTTAGTCTGGTCGCACAACCCCATACGACGGACGAGCGCGAAGCCCGCCGGCTCGCCGCCGGTCCTCGGTAGTGGCCCCCGGAACATGCCGGGAGCTTCGATCGAAGACCGGCCCGCACCCAAGGCGCGCCTCTCCGCTCCCGTCGACACCGTCCCCGGCCACACGGGCCGAAGGACGCAAAGACGAACACGTAGGAGAAACCGCTAGTGGAGAACGAGACCCACTACGCCGAGGCCGTCATCGACAACGGCACCTTCGGCACCCGCACCATCCGCTTCGAGACCGGTCGCCTCGCCAAGCAGGCCGCCGGCTCCGCCGTCGCCTACCTCGACGACGACACGATGGTCCTCTCCGCGACCACCGCCTCGAAGAAGCCCAAGGACCAGCTGGACTTCTTCCCCCTGACGGTCGACGTCGAGGAGCGGCAGTACGCGGCCGGCAAGATCCCCGGCTCCTTCTTCCGCCGTGAGGGCCGCCCCTCCGAGGACGCGATCCTCACCTGCCGTCTGATCGACCGGCCGCTGCGCCCCTCCTTCAAGAAGGGCCTGCGCAACGAGATCCAGATCGTCGAGACGATCATGGCGCTCAACCCCGACCACCTGTACGACGTGGTCGCGATCAACGCCGCCTCCGCCTCGACGATCCTGGCGGGCCTGCCCTTCTCCGGCCCCATCGGCGCCACCCGCGTCGCCCTGATCAAGGGCCAGTGGGTCGCGTTCCCGACGCACACCGAGCTCGAGGACGCCGTCTTCGACATGGTCGTCGCCGGTCGCGTCCTGGAGGACGGCGACGTCGCGATCATGATGGTCGAGGCCGAGGCCACCGAGAAGACGATCGAGCTCGTCAAGGACGGCGCCCAGGCGCCGACCGAGGAGATCGTCGCCGCCGGCCTCGAGGCCGCGAAGCCCTTCATCAAGGTCCTCTGCAAGGCCCAGTCGGACCTCGCCGCCAAGGCCGCCAAGCCCACCGGCGAGTTCCCGGTCTACCTCGACTACCAGGACGACGTCCTGGAGGCCCTCACGGCCGCGGTCAAGAGCGAGCTCGCCCAGGCGCTCACCATCGCCGGCAAGCAGGAGCGCGAGGCCGAGCTGGACCGCGTCAAGGAGCTCGCCGCCGACAAGCTCCTCCCGGCCTTCGAGGGCCGCGAGAAGGAGATCGCCGGTGCCTACCGCGCGCTGACCAAGAAGCTGGTCCGCGAGCGGATCATCAAGGACAAGGTCCGCATCGACGGCCGCGGCATCACGGACATCCGTACGCTCGCCGCCGAGGTCGAGGCCATCCCGCGCGTGCACGGCTCGGCGCTGTTCGAGCGTGGCGAGACCCAGATCCTGGGCGTCACCACCCTCAACATGCTCCGCATGGAGCAGCAGCTGGACACCCTCTCCCCGGTGACCCGCAAGCGCTACATGCACAACTACAACTTCCCGCCGTACTCCGTCGGCGAGACCGGCCGCGTGGGCTCGCCCAAGCGCCGTGAGATCGGCCACGGCGCGCTCGCCGAGCGCGCGATCGTGCCGGTCCTCCCGACCCGCGAGGAGTTCCCCTACGCGATCCGCCAGGTGTCCGAGGCCCTCGGCTCCAACGGCTCGACGTCCATGGGCTCGGTCTGCGCCTCCACCATGTCGCTGCTGAACGCCGGTGTGCCCCTCAAGGCCCCCGTCGCCGGCATCGCCATGGGCCTGATCTCCGAGGAGATCGACGGCAAGACGCACTACGTCGCCCTGACCGACATCCTCGGCGCCGAGGACGCGTTCGGCGACATGGACTTCAAGGTCGCCGGTACGAAGACCTTCGTCACCGCGCTCCAGCTCGACACCAAGCTCGACGGCATCCCCGCCTCGGTCCTGGCCGCCGCGCTGAAGCAGGCCCGTGACGCGCGTCTGCACATCCTCGACGTGATGAACGAGGCGATCGACGTTCCGGACGAGATGTCCCCGAACGCGCCGCGCATCATCACCGTCAAGATCCCGGTGGACAAGATCGGTGAGGTCATCGGCCCCAAGGGCAAGATGATCAACCAGATCCAGGAGGACACCGGCGCCGACATCACGATCGAGGACGACGGCACCATCTACATCGGTGCCGCCCAGGGCTCGCAGGCCGAGGCCGCCCGCGCCACGATCAACGGCATCGCCAACCCGACCATGCCGGAGGTCGGCGAGCGCTACCTGGGTACGGTCGTCAAGACCACCACCTTCGGTGCCTTCGTCTCCCTGCTCCCGGGCAAGGACGGCCTGCTGCACATCTCGCAGATCCGCAAGCTCGCCGGTGGCAAGCGCGTGGAGAACGTCGAGGACGTGCTGGCGATCGGCTCCAAGGTCCAGGTCGAGATCGCCGAGATCGACCAGCGCGGCAAGCTGTCCCTCATCCCCGTGATCGCGGACGAGGACGGCGCTGACGCGAAGGACGACACCGACCAGTGACGTCCCGTAGTTCCGTGACGACGGCCCGCCCCTCTTCGGAGGGGCGGGCCGTCGCCCGTACCCAAACGCTTCTCCCGGGCAAGGACGGCATCGGCACGGTCCGCCGCACGACCCTCCCCGGGGGCCTGAGGGTCGTCACCGAGACCCTCCCGTCGGTCCGCTCCGCCACCTTCGGCATCTGGGTGCACGTCGGTTCCCGCGACGAGACCCCGAGCCTCAACGGCGCGACCCACTACCTGGAACACCTCCTCTTCAAGGGCACCCAGAAGCGGTCCGCCCTCGACATCTCCTCCTCGATCGACGCGGTCGGCGGCGAGATGAACGCCTTCACGGCGAAGGAGTACACCTGCTACTACGCGCGGGTCCTCGACACCGACCTGCCGCTGGCGATCGACGTCGTCTGCGACATGCTCACCGGCGCCCTCGTCCTCGAGGAGGACGTCGAGGCCGAGCGCGGGGTCATCCTCGAAGAGATCGCGATGACCGAGGACGACCCGGGCGACGTCGTGCACGACCTGTTCGCGCAGACGATGTTCGGCGACACCCCGCTGGGCCGCCCGGTCCTCGGCACCGTCGACACGGTCAACGCCCTCACCCGCGGCCAGATCGCCCGCTTCTACAAGAAGCACTACGACCCGACCCACCTGGTCGTGGCCGCCGCGGGCAACGTCGACCACGCCACGGTGGTACGCCAGGTCCGCCGCGCCTTCGAGAAGGCCGGCGCCCTCACCCGTACCGACGCGACCCCCGTCGCCCCCCGCGACGGCAGGCGCCTCCTCCGTACGGCCGGCCGCGTCGAGCACCTGGCCCGCCGGACCGAGCAGGCCCACGTGGTCCTCGGCATGCCGGGCCTGTCCCGCACCGACGAGCGCCGCTGGGCCCTCGGCGTGCTGAACACCGCCCTCGGCGGCGGGATGTCCTCCCGCCTCTTCCAGGAGGTCCGCGAGAAGCGCGGCCTGGCCTACAGCGTGTACTCGTACACCTCGGGCTTCGCCGACTGCGGCCTCTTCGGCGTGTACGCGGGCTGCCGGCCCAACCAGGTCCACGACGTCCTGCGGATCTGCCGGGACGAGCTCGACAAGGTCGCCTCCGACGGTCTCACCGACGAGGAGATCAGGCGGGCCGTCGGCCAGCTCTCCGGCTCGACCGTCCTCGGCCTCGAGGACACCGGCGCGATCATGAACCGGATCGGCAAGAGCGAGCTCTGCTGGGGCACGCACATGTCGGTCGACGACATGCTCACCCGGATCGCCGAGGTCACCCCGGACGAGGTCCGGGCCGTCGCCCGCGATGTACTGGACCAGCGGCCCTCGCTCTCGGTGATAGGACCGCTCAAGGACAAGCAGGCCGACCGCCTCCACCAAGCGGTCTCCTGACCCAGATCCCCTAAGGAAGCAGACGAATGAGCAAGCTGCGCGTGGCGGTTCTCGGAGCGAGGGGCCGCATCGGCTCCGAGGCGGTCAAGGCCGTCGAGGCCGCCGAGGACATGGAACTGGTCGCGGCCCTCGGCCGCGGCGACAAGCTGGAGACGCTCGCCGAGGCGGGCGCCCAGGTCGTCGTCGAGCTGACCACGCCCGACTCGGTCATGGAGAACCTCGAGTACTGCGTCGGCCACGGCATGCACGCGGTCGTGGGCACCACCGGCTGGACCGAGGAGCGCCTCGCGCGGCTCGACTCCTGGCTCGCCGCCTCCCCGGAGACGGGCGTCCTCATCGCCCCGAACTTCTCCATCGGCGCCGTCCTCACCATGAAGTTCGCGCAGGTCGCGGCCCCGTACTTCGACTCCGTCGAGGTCATCGAGCTGCACCACCCGCACAAGGTCGACGCCCCCTCCGGTACGGCGACCCGGACCGCCCAGCTGATCGCCAAGGCCCGGGCCGAGGCCGGCCTCGGCGCCCAGGAGGACAACACCAAGCACGGTGTGGCGGGGGCCCGCGGCGCCGACATCGACGGTGTCCCGGTCCACGCGGTACGTCTCCGGGGCCTGCTGGCCCACCAGGAGGTGCTGCTCGGCGGCGAGGGCGAGACCCTCACGATCCGCCACGACTCGCTGCACCACTCCAGCTTCATGCCGGGCATCCTCCTGGGCGCCCGCCGCGTGACGACCACCCCCGGCCTCACCTTCGGCCTGGAACACTTCCTGGACCTGGGCTGACGGCATGGGCGGAAAGATCACCTACGTCTTCCTCGCCACCGTCCTGGTGCTCGTCTTCGGGGTCGTGGCGATGGAGGGCGTCCTGCTCCTCCTGACCGGGGAACCCGCGGCCATGGGCATGGGAGCCATCGCGTTCCTGCTGCCCGTCGTCGGCGGCTGGTTCCTCTGGAAGAACACCCGCTTCGCCCGCAGGGCGGGCGCCCTCGCCGCCGAGCTGGAGGCCGAGGGCGGACTCCCCGTCGACGAGCTGAAGCGCACCGAGGGCGGCCGCATCGACCGCGACTCGGCCGACGAGGTCTTCGCCCGGCGCAAGGCCGAGACGGAGGACTCCCCGGAGGACTGGCGCTGCTGGTTCCGGCTCGCGGTCGCGTACCACGACGCCCGCGACACCCCCCGGGCCCGCAAGGCCATGCAGCGGGCCATCGCCCTCCACGAGGGCCGCGCGGTCAGCGCGTAGCGGGAACGACGCCGTACTCGGCGTTCCAGGCCTCGACCGTGTCGGCGGCGCGGTCGAAGGCCTCGACCCGCGAGAGGAAGTCGGCGCTGTGGTCGGTGAGCAGCAGCAGCGGCTCGCCACCCTGCCGGTCGAGCACCAGGGCCTGGCCCTGGACCGTCCGGGGGAGTCCCAGCCAGCGCACCGGCTGCTGCGCGGTCCGCACGGAGCTCACCTTGGCCCACGGCACGGTGACCGTCCGGAGGAAGCCGACCCGGCGCACCCCGGCGCGGCTCACCCACGTGCCGACGCGGAGCATCCGCAGGGCGGCGAGGATGACGACCACCGCGATGCCGAGCGTCACGGTCGCGCCGGCGAACCCGCCGGCCGCGACGATGATCACGGCGGCGAGCAGCACGAACGCGGCGAGCAGCAGCGCGAGCGCCGCCGTTCCGACGCGCCACGACCCCGGCCGGTAAGGACGGCGCCACTGATCGTGGTCGTCGAACGGGAGGGCGACGTGGTCGGTCGTGTCAAAAGCACGGTCGGCCGTCAGAAAGGGCAGGGGCACGACAGGTTCCTCACTCGCAAGCACGATCGGGCAGTGCCCGGTGAGGCTACCTCAGCGGTTGTCGGAGGCTTCGGACTGCTGCTGGTGTGTGGCGGAGTCCCCCGACTGGAGGGACGGCATGCCGAGGACCAGCGAACCGACGAGTCCGGCGACGACGGTGAGCCCGAGCAGCGTGCGCCCCACGATCTGGGAGGCCTTCAGCCGCTCCCTGGGTGGCGGCGTGACGTTACTGCGGAAGTGGTCGGCCTCCGCGACGAACGCGAACGGTACGGCCTCTCGCCGGCGGAACATCAGGGCCACTCTCCTCTGTCGTCGATCTCCGTCACAGGTACAGACGACGGATTCGACGCTTTGGTGCCCTATTTCACCAAACCGGCTGAATCTCATCCTCCAGGAGGACCCCTCCGACCTCGGTAGGGTGGTCGATTGCAACAGCCGACTGGAAGGACCGCTGGTGACCGACACCCCCAACGAGAACGTGAAGATCGACTTCCGGAGCGACGTCACCGTTGATCTGGTCAAGAGCGCGGCGACCGACTCCGACGTCCTCTGGGCGGCGCGTGTCTCCACGGCGGGGGAGCAGTCCCTCGAAGAGCTCCAGAAGGACCCGGAGCGCTCGAAGGGCCTGATCAACTACCTGATGCGGGACCGCCACGGCAGCCCGTTCGAGCACAACTCGATGACCTTCTTCATCAGCGCCCCGATCTTCGTGTTCCGCGAGTTCATGCGGCACCGGGTGGGCTGGTCGTACAACGAGGAATCGGGCCGCTACAGGGAGCTCCAGCCGGTCTTCTACGTCCCCGACACCTCCCGCAAGCTGGTCCAGGAGGGGCGCCCCGGCAAGTACGTCTTCGTCGAGGGCACCCCGGAGCAGCACGAGGTCGTGAGCCGCACGATGGAGGAGTCGTACCGGACGGCGTACGCCACCTACCAGGAGATGCTGGCCGCCGGCGTCGCCCGCGAGGTCGCCCGCTCGGTCCTCCCCGTCGGCCTCTTCTCCTCGATGTACGCCACGTGCAACGCGCGCTCCCTCATGCACTTCCTCGGTCTGCGCACCCAGCACGAGCTGGCCGCGGTCCCGTCCTTCCCGCAGCGGGAGATCGAGATGGTGGGCGAGAAGATGGAGGAGCACTGGGCCCGGCTGATGCCGCTGACCCACGCCGCCTTCAACAAGAACGGCCGCGTGGCCCCCTAAGGGCCTGTCCGGCCATAGGGCACAGATGTCCGAAACGCTCATGCGAAGTGTCCGTATTGCGACGTTTCGAGAAGTTCATCTAGGCTGATCAAACGGACCCGGCACTGCCTGAACCCCCGAGCAGGCAGTGCCGGGCTCCTCTTCTTCGCGTCCCCCTCGGGGACACCCGGCGCTGAGCAGCGAGTAGCGTGTTACCCATGGCTCCGATCTCCACTCCGCAGACCCCCTTCGGGCGGGTCCTCACCGCCATGGTCACGCCCTTCACGGCGGACGGCGCACTCGACCTCGACGGTGCCCAGCGACTCGCCACCCACCTGGTGGACGCAGGCAACGACGGCCTCGTCATCAACGGCACCACCGGCGAGTCCCCGACCACCAGCGACGCGGAGAAATCGGCCCTCGTACGAGCGGTACTGGAGGCGGTCGGCGACCGCGCCCACGTCATCGCCGGCATCGGCACCAACGACACCCACCACACCCTCGAACTCGCCCGCGCCGCCGAGCGTGACGGCGCCCACGGCCTCCTCGCCGTCACGCCGTACTACAACAAGCCCCCGCAGGAGGGCCTGTACCGGCACTTCTCGGCCATCGCCGACGCCACCGGTCTCCCCGTCATGCTGTACGACATCCCCGGCCGCAGCGGCGTCCCGATCGACACCGAGACGATCGTCCGCCTCGCCGAGCACCCCCGGATCGTCGCCAACAAGGACGCCAAGGGCGACCTCGGCCGCGCCAGCTGGGCCATCGCCCGCTCCGGCCTCGCCTGGTACTCCGGCGACGACATGCTCAACCTCCCCCTGCTCTCCGTCGGCGCCTGCGGCTTCGTCTCCGTCGTCGGCCACGTCGCCACGCCCGACCTCCGCGCCCTCCTCGAAGCCCACCTGGCCGGCGAGGTCCAGAAGGCCACGGAGATCCACCAGAAGCTGCTCCCCGCCTACACCGGCATGTTCCGCACCCAGGGCGTCATGACCACCAAGGCCGCCCTCGCCCTCCAGGGCCTCCCGGCCGGCCCGCTGCGCCTCCCGCTCGTGGAGCTCTCCCCCGAGGAGACCGAGCAGCTCAAGGTCGACCTGGCCGCCGGCGGGGTAGAACTCTGACAACGGACTTCACAACTGAACACTGACAACAGCAAGTGCACGAATGTCATGCGCGCCACGTGCCCGACCGGCCCGTGGCGCGCGTGGTGAGGAGAGTCTTTTGAGCCATCCGCATCCTGAACTCGGCGCCCCGCCGAAGCTGCCGAAGGGCGCGCTGCGCGTCACCCCGCTCGGCGGCCTCGGCGAGATCGGCCGCAACATGACGGTCTTCGAGTTCGACGGCCGTCTGCTGATCGTCGACTGCGGCGTCCTCTTCCCCGAAGAGGAGCAGCCCGGCATCGACCTGATCCTCCCGGACTTCACGATCATCCGGGACCGTCTCGACGACATCGAGGGCATCGTGCTCACGCACGGCCACGAGGACCACATCGGTGCCGTCCCCTACCTGCTCCGCCTCAAGCCGGACATCCCGCTGATCGGCTCCAAGCTGACCCTCGCGCTGATCGAGGCCAAGCTCCAGGAGCACCGGATCCGTCCCTACACCCTCGAGGTGAAGGAGGACGACCGCGAGGTCCTCGGCCCCTTCGACTGCGAGTTCATCGCCGTCAACCACTCCATCCCGGACGCGCTCGCGGTCGCCATCCGCACCCCCGCGGGCATGGCCGTCGCCACCGGCGACTTCAAGATGGACCAGCTCCCGATGGACGGCCGTCTCACGGACCTCCACGCGTTCGCGCGACTGAGCGAGGAAGGCATCGACCTTCTCCTCTCGGACTCCACGAACGCCGAGGTCCCGGGCTTCGTCCCGCCGGAGAAGGACATCTCCAACGTCCTGCGGAACGTCTTCGCCAACGCCCAGAAGCGCATCATCGTGGCCAGCTTCGCCAGCCACGTGCACCGCATCCAGCAGATCCTCGACGCCGCCCACGAGTACGGCCGCCGGGTCGCCTTCGTCGGCCGCTCGATGGTCCGCAACATGGGCATCGCCCGTGACCTGGGCTACCTGCGCGTCCCGGCCGGTCTCGTCGTCGACGTCAAGACCCTCGACGACCTGCCGGACGACGAGGTCGTGCTCGTCTGCACGGGCTCCCAGGGCGAGCCGATGGCGGCCCTGTCCCGCATGGCCAACCGCGACCACCAGATCCGGATCGTCCCCGGCGACACGGTCATCCTGGCCTCGTCCCTCATCCCGGGCAACGAGAACGCGGTCTACCGCGTGATCAACGGCCTGACCCGCTGGGGCGCCAACGTCGTCCACAAGGGCAACGCCAAGGTCCACGTCTCGGGCCACGCCTCGGCCGGCGAGCTGCTGTACTTCTACAACATCTGCCGCCCGAAGAACCTCATGCCTGTCCACGGCGAATGGCGCCACCTCCGCGCCAACGCCGAGCTCGGCGCTATGACGGGTATCCCCAAGGACCACATCGTCATCGCCGAGGACGGCGTCGTCGTCGACCTGATCGACGGCCGCGCCCGCATCACCGGCAAGGTCCAGGCGGGTTACGTGTACGTGGACGGCCTCTCGGTCGGCGACGTCACCGAGACCCACCTCAAGGACCGCCGCATCCTCGGCGACGAGGGCATCATCTCGGTCTTCGTGGTCGTGGACTCCTCCACCGGCAAGATCGTGAGCGGGCCGAACATCCACGCCCGCGGCTCCGGCATCGAGGACTCCGCCTTCGACGCGGTGATCCCCAAGGTCGACCAGGCCCTGAACAAGTCGGCCCAGGACGGCGTCGTCGAGCCCCACCAGCTCCAGCAGCTGATCCGCCGCACCGTCGGCAAGTGGGTCTCCGACACCTACCGCCGCCGCCCGATGATCCTCCCGGTCGTCGTAGAGGTCTGACGGACGGCCCGTTGGGCCGTCTGACCAGCGCCACACCGGAGCGGGGCACCTCGATTTGCATCGGGGCGCCCCGCTCCAGTACGTTTACGGCTCCGCCAGATCGGGAACCACCCGGCACCATCGTGTGCCTGAACGGTTCTCCGGGAGGCGGGAAATCCGACGGAAATCATCTGATAAAGTCGGAACACGCCGAAAGGCCCCCGGAGTGAAAACGAAAGGGACCGGAAAGCACCGAGGAAATCGGATCGAAAAGATCTGATAGAGTCGGAAACGAAGGAAGCGCCCGGAGGGCCTGGAAACAGGAACGAAGGAAGCGTCCGCACCTTGAGAACTCAACAGCGTGCCAAAAATCAACGCCAGATTAGTTGATACCCCGTCCATCTTCGGATGGTCGAGGTTCCT